>JAYVRQ010000604.1:0-13076 GCA_043776145.1 Chthoniobacteraceae bacterium | reverse complement strand
GCCCGCTCTACGATTCCGCGAGGCAGTCGTCGAGTGCCGCGAGCAGCTCGGCGATCGTTACTTTCGTCTCGTCGCCCATGTTGGAAAGGCGGAAGGTTTTGCCCTTCAGCTTGCCGTAGCCGCCGTCGATCACGAGGCCGTGGCGCTCCTTCATTTTTTTGGCGAGTTCGGCGACGTCGATGCTCTTGGTGTTCGCTACGCAGGTCAGCGATTTCGAGCGGTAGCCTTCGGGCGCGAAGAAATCAAAGCCGCGGGCGCGCACCCATTCGTGAACCTGATCGTTCAACGCGGCGTGGCGCGCGTGGCGGGCGGCGACGCCTTCGGTGAAAATGTCGTCCAGCTTCGAGCGCAGCGCGTAGATGTGCGAGATCGTGGGGGTGCTCGGCGTCATGTCTTCGGCTTGGTTTTTCTGAAACTCGATGAAGTCGAAATAGTAGCCGCGCGTCGCGACGGTTTTCGCTTTCGCAAAAGCCCGCTCGCTCGCGGCGAAAAGCGCGAGGCCGGGCGGCATCGCGAGCGCCTTTTGCGAGCCGGTGAGCAGCACGTCGAGGCCGAGTGCATCCATCGGCAGCGGCACCACGCTGAACGACGAAACGCTGTCCACGATCGAGAGCACGTCGGGATATTTGCGCAGCACTTCCGCGAGTTCGGCGATGGGCGACATCACGCCGGTCGAGGTTTCGTTGTGAATGATCGTCACCGCCTCGAACTCGCCCGTCGCGAGTTTCGCATCGAGTTGCTCGGGTCGGATCGGCTGGCCCCACTCGACTTGCAGGCTGTCCGCCGCTTTTCCGCAGCGCCGTGAAACGTCGAGCCACTTGTCGGAAAACGCGCCGCACATGCAGTTCAGCACTTTCTTCGTGTCCACGAGATTGCGGATCGCGCCTTCCATCACGCCCCACGCGCTCGACGTGGAAAGGAAGACCGGCTGCTTCGTGCCAAAGAGTTCCTGCAATCGCGGCTGGATGCCGCCGTAGAGTTTTTTGAAATCGCCGCTGCGATGCCCGATCATCGGCTGGCAGAAGGCGGCGAAAGTTTTTTCGGAGACTTGGACGGGGCCGGGAATGAAGAGTTTCATGGATGAATCGGAAGTGAAAATGCGCGGTCGCGGTTGGGATGGCTTTGGAAAAAGCGGCGCGACCTTAGCCCCGCACTTCGCGCCGTCAAAACGGAAATCTGCGCCGGGGCTGCGCTAACCCGGCAGATGCTTCTCGATGCAGTCGATGAGCGTCTGCTTGTTGATCGGCTTGGCCAGGAAGGGAAAGCCGCCGATCTCCGTGGGGCCTCCACCCGTCTCGGTCGGCGAAACGATCGCCGTCAGAAACACAATCGGCGTGTGTTGCAGGAGCGGGTCGGCGCGCATTTGCGTGGCCAATTCGCTGCCGTCGATCCCCGGCATGATGATGTCGAGCAGCATCAAGTCGGGCTGAAATTGCCGGGCGGTTTCCAGCGCACGCAGCGAATCGTTTTCCTCCAAAATCTCATACTCGCTCAACGCCAGCTTCACCAAATGGGTGAAGCTCTTTTCGTCATCGACGACTAGGATTTTCTTTTTTGGCATTCGGTGGATTTTTCGTTGGAAACTTTGCGGGTCGCGCGCGGAGGCGGGCGGCCCGACGCCGGACATTCGAGCAACGCGCACCGGCCGAGTCAACTTTCTTCAAACGCGATGGCGCTCCCGCAAATCAATCCCAGCCGTCCACGATCTCCCGCATGTCCTGCACCGACGATTCGATCTTCTTGAGATCACGGCGGCGTCCCTTCTCCGGTTTCACTTCGATTTCCCGCAGAATCAGCAGGACATCGCGCAGCCCTTTCACGCGCTCCTTCGGGATTTTTTTCTGCGCCGCCATCGCGGTGATCGCTTCGCGCACCGCGTTCAAGTCTCCCTCGATCCGCGCCACATAATGCGCCGCCGCATCCTGAAACGCCTTGCGCACGAACGCCAGCTCCTCCAGCGCCGGCTTCACAGGCAAATCTTCGGAGCTCTTCGGTTTGTCGGCTGGCTTCGGCTTTTTCACGGGCGTTGCATGTTGCCGCGCAGACTCGCCGCGCGCCCCGCACCGTCAATCCGCCGAATGTTACGTTTGCGTCACGCGGTCCCGCCCGCGCCGTCTCAGCCGAGACAATGCTTCACCGCGCGCGCGGTCGCGCGGTCGCGTCCGTGGCGCTGATACGCTTCTTTGAGAATCTCATTCACGGAAGGCTGGCGCATTTTTTTGCCGTGTTCTTTGCGGGGCGAGGTGGAGGAATTCCAAGATGGGGCATTCATAGGAGTGCGGGAAAATTTAGCAATGCGTGTGCCCCGCGCCCGGTTTGTTGCGGTGAAAAAAAAGCGTGGCATCAGGCATTGCGGTCATTCGCAGCAAAGCTCTTGGTCATCCGCACGACGGGCAGGCTGAGAGTGTCCGAAAGCGGCACCTCATAACGCTCGGCAACGCCATAGCCAAACGCGGCATACAGCGGCTCGCCCGCAAGCGTGGCCACAAGCACGGCCTCGCGGAAACCAGCGGCGCAAAGAGCCGCCTCGCACGCCGACAGAATGCAACGACCGATGCCGCGCCGCGCCCAATCGGGATGCACGAAGAAGGCGCGAATGCGCGCCGCGTCGTGTGCCGGATCGAGAGCATCGTCCTCGCCGACTCTCTCGCGGTCGCCACCGAAGACTGCGTGCCGACGACTCCAGCCGCCGCAGCCGATGACGTGGCCGGACTGCTCGACGGCAAAGTAAGTGCCGTCGGCGATGAGCAGCCGGTCCACGCCGAAGACGGGACCGAGCGCAGCCTCCATCTGAGCGGGTGAGTAATGCGCGGCCTGCAAACCACGCACGGAAAGCACGATCAAACCTTCCAGCGATGGGATGTCGTCCACCCTCGCAAGGCGGATTGAAAAGGCTTCATTCAAGGGAGATGGAGTAGCGACCCCGGTTCGCTACAGCGCATAGGCGTTGCGGTCATTTGTCTTTTTCGAGCCAAAGGCGTCCACCGCCCTTATCAGTGCCTTGGAGCTTGCCGGCTTTGATTGGCAATTCGAGAGCGGTGATGTCGCCATTCGGATACCTGACTTCGATCTTGTCTTTGTTCTTCGACCAGGTGCAGAACTGACTGGGTATTTGCGACGTTCCGGCGGTAATGGCGCAAGTACCGTCTTCTTTGAATTCCCATTTTTCACGGTGGTCGCCGATGTGGACAACTTTCCACGGGCCGAGCATCGTTCGTGGGAGCGTTGCGGCGGTTGGCGGCGGAGCTGCTGTCGCACCCGGCTGCAGGCGAAGTGGGCCGAGAGTCTCTAATTCAGTTTTGATTGCATCGGCTGTTGGATCCTTGGCTTGGAGGGCGCGTCGATACACCTGCTCCAACGACTGTTGATAACGGGCGTTGAGTGCCTTGGTTGCGTCTGCAACGGCTTTGTCTCGCTGGTCACGCAATTGCTTTTGCTCGCGTTCGTATGTGGACTCGGCGAGTGCGGAGGGAACTACGACAACGGCGACGAGGATAAGTCGGGAAATGATGCTTGGTTTCATGGTTTGGTGGCTGTGACTTTTGGTGGACGCGAGCAACGCCTAACGTCTCAATATTCGACACGATGGGACAATATGCATTTTGGCGGGAGTGCTGCTGACGAAGTTTCACTTCCAGGGTGGGAACAGGGCGGTGATGTACCCCGAATTCGCCATCCCCGCCGACTGCGAACTGCGCGCGGACCTCGGCTTCACCTTCGGCGATGCGTGCGTGTCGCTCGACGGCTATCCCATTCCCATCCTCCCGCCGGGCGGCGTGATGCAGATCGCCGCCTACGAGGCGATCAACGCGGATGTCCACGCACAGCGCAGCCTTTAAGCCTGCGACGGCATCGCGAGATTTGGATCGGTCTCGGCGGCGTAATCCACGCCGGGCAGACCGAAGCCGAACAGTTTCAAAAATTCGCTGCGGTATCCCGCGATGTCCGAAAGCTGCGGGAGATTTTCCGTGGTCACGCGGGGCCAGAGTTCCGCGACCGCGGCCTGCACGTCGGCCTGCATTTCCAAATCATCCACGCGGATGCGCCCGGCTTCATCGAGTTGCGGATCGGCTTCGGGCGCGAGGCGCTCGGCGAAGAGCCGGCGGATTTGTTCGATGCAGCCTTCGTGCGTGCCCTTTTCCTTCATCACTTTGTAAAGTAGCGCGATGTAGAGCGGCACCACCGGGATCGCCGAACTGGCCTGTGTGACGAGCGCCTTGTTGATCGAAACGAACGCGCGCCCGCCTTTTTCGCCGAGCTTGGCGGAGAGCCGTTTCGCGGTCGCTTCGAGGTCTTCTTTCGCGTGGCCGATCGTGCCGTTCCGGTAAACCGCCCACGTCAGGTCCGGCCCGATGTAGCTGTAAGCGAGCGTCGTCGCGCCCTCGGCGAGCACGCCCGCCGCGGAGAGCGCGTCGATCCACATTTCCCAATCCTCCCCGCCCATCACCGCCAGCGTGTCCGCGATGTCCTGCTCGGTCGCGGGGTCGATGCTCACGGTTGAGACCACACCCTTGTCGGTATCGACCGTGCGCGCGGTAAAGGGCGCGCCGATGGGCTTGAGCGCGGATTTGTGGACGACGCCCGTGCGCGGATGCGTCCGTCGCGGAGAGGCGAGGCTGTAAATGACGGCATCCACCGTGCCGAGGTCGGCCTTGATAATGTCGATGACCTGCTCCTTCACCGCATCGGAAAACGCATCGCCATTCACGCTCTTCGCATACAGCCCCGCCGCGTGCGCCGCCTTCTCGAAGGCGATCGAATTATACCACCCCGCGCTCCCACTCCGCTGCGGCTCGCCCGGCTTTTCAAAAAACACGCCCAGCGTCGCCGCCCCGCCCGCAAACGCCGGCACGATGCGGGACGCGAGCCCGTAGCCCGTCGAAGCCCCGATCACGAGCACGCGCATCGGCAGCCCGTGGATGGGGCCGCGGTCGCGGATGAATTCGATCTGCTCCTGCACATGCGCCGCGCAGCCTTCCGGGTGCGCCGTAGTGCAAATGAAGCCGCGGATTTTTGGGGCAATAATCATGCGGCGGAAAGTGGGCGGCGTGTCCCGGCGAGTCGAGAGTTTTTCCGAAAAGCGCGAGGGTGGGCGGAATGGACCATGACCAATAACGCCATGACCAAGGACCAATGACCGACTCGGCCCATTGGTCATTGGTCATTGGCCCCTGGTCATTTCCCTTTCCTACCCGCGGATCGTCTGCGGCACGA
Source organism: Chthoniobacteraceae bacterium (assembly GCA_043776145.1). GTDB lineage: Bacteria > Verrucomicrobiota > Verrucomicrobiia > Chthoniobacterales > Chthoniobacteraceae > JANLQB01. The sequence continues at coordinate 7,862 of JAYVRQ010000604.1, read as the reverse complement.
TGTCGCTCGCGATCCCGATCTCCACGTCGCGCTTCACCGCGCGCGCCTGAAATTCCCAATCCTCCGGCCCCGTCGGCGCCACCACCGGCACCATCGCGGTGAAAGGCGTCGCATTGAAGCGCCCGAGCGCCGTCCAGCTTGGCGTCCCCGCTTTGCGCGCATACAGATTGATCCCATCGATCTTCCCGCCCGCCTTGCGAAATTTCCCCGCCACCGTATGCGTCGAGGGCGAGCCAAAACCGAAAATCTCCGCCTGATAAGTTGAAGGATCGAAAGGCGTCACCGCCGCCTCCAGCTTCAGCGTCGCGCCGATCGAGGGGTTATAGCCCGGCAGATTCTTCACCATCTGGACCCACTGCTCGCGCCGTTTTTCGATCCCGCACGGCACGCCGCTGCCCGGCTGCCCCGGCCACGAAGCGATGGCCGGTGCCGAGGGAGTCGGCCCGCCATTCTCCCCATCGAGCAGGCAATCGCAGTACGCGATGATGCTCTTGAAAGCCTCGTCATAAGCCTCGCGAATCGTGCGGTAAGTATAGACCGCCCAAGCCGCGTCCTCGGCGATGGTCGAGGCCTGCGCCGTGCTGGCCCCCGCCGTGGCGAGGGCACCGTTGTTGTCGATAATGTTCTGCCACCAGTCGGCGCGTCCGTCGATGGTGGGTGGATAGTAGGAGTTCGTTGGCATAAGTTTGTGGGGGAACAATTAGCAACCACCGTGCCACGGCCCGCCCGCAGCCTCCGCGGGAGCCGCTTTGGCCTTGGGGAAATGCCAAACGGCCTAGGCGGGATGACGAGCGGCCTAAGTGGGATGGCAAGCCGCTTGGGCGGGACCACGAACGGCCTAGGCCGGATGATGAGCGGCCCAGGCGGAAAAGCGAGCGGCTTGGGCCGGAAAACGAGTGGCCTTGGGGGAATGGCGTGCCGAGTTGGGGACTTTGCTTTCCTACCGGGCGGGTTGGGAAAGGAGCTGGGCGAGGAGGGCGGTGGCTTCGGCGTAGGCGGCGGCGTAGGTGAAATCGGGCGGGCCGTCGCAGGTGGCGAGGCGGTGGGCTTCGGTGGCGTGGTGGCGCGCGAGGTCGGCCGACGAAGTCCCGGAGCCCGATGAAAGGCGAACCAGGGCGAGTTTGGCGAGTTCGAGGTGGGCGGCGGCACCTTGCAGGACGTACCCGCTGCGCTCGGCGATCTCGCGCGCTTCGTCGGCCAGGCGCTGGGCTTCGTCCGGCGCGCCCGTGGCGGCGCGCAGCCGCGCGAGGTCGATGAGGATGTCGGCTTCGTGGTCAACGAGGTTGATGCGGCGGCAGCGTTCCAGCGCCTCGTGCAGGTGGCGCTCGGCCTCGTCGTGCTCGCCGGCGACGCGGTGCGCCGCGCCCAGCAGCCAGTGGGCGCGGGCGTAATCGCGAACAGGATAGACGAAGCGCGAGTCATTGGCTGTCTCGTCCGCCAGTTCCAACGCGCGGCTGGCGGAGGCGAGGGTGGATGGCGGATTGCAAATTGACGTGGCTCCCGGTCCGCCGGGCCGCCTTCGGCTATCTGGCTCGTTCCGCTCGGCTGCGGATTGAGCGGAACGCAGCCGGAGCAGTTCGCGCTGGGCGCGGTAGGCTTCATCCATGCACTGGCCCTGAATGTCGTTTGTTTTTTTCCAATAGGCTGTCGATGCTTCCAGTTCCGTTTCCGACTCGGCATACTCGCCGCGGCACGCCAGCAGCCGGCCTAATTCTTGGTGCCCGACTGTCTCGCGGAACTCGTCCTTGATCTCCCGGCACAGCGCGATGCGGCGGCGCAGGTTGGCCTCGGCGGCCCGCAGCGCACCGATGTGAATCTGCGCCATAGATGCCACGTTCCCCAAGCCGACGGCGAGGTTGGTCTTGTCGTCCCTTTTCTCCGATATGGCGATGAAGCCTTCAAACAGCTGCACGGCGCGGCGGGGCTGGCCGCTGAGGCTGTAGGAGTTCGCCAGCGCGTTCAGCGTCCAGGCTTGATCGCTTTCGTCTTTCAGCCGCGGCAGGCGGACCTGCGCGGAGCTTGCCGAGTGGGCCTCGCCGTCGGGGAAGAGCGCAAGCAACAGGTCGATGCGCAACTGGTAGGCGCCGAGTTGGTAGTAGAGCGGCGTGGCGAGGCGGTCGCGGAAGAGCGTGACCGCCTCGTCGAACTGCCCGGCGCGGACGGTGTGGTGATAGAGCTCGGTGACCGGCGCGAGGTCTCCCAGGCGCGTCACCTTTTCCACCGGCGGCACGGCGGCGAAGTAATCGCGCAGCCGGGTGTGGGCGGCGTCGCGCTCGGGCGCGGCCAGTCGGTCGTAGGCGTAGCGGCGGACGATGGGGTGCAGATCGAAGCGGTTTTCCTTTAAGTCGCGATGCACCAGCCCGCGCGCGACCAAATCGCGCAGGTCGGCGTCGAGCGGGGCGGCGGAGTTTTCCCCGGACTCCGCGAGCGCGTGGAGCGTTTGGTAATCGACCGGGCTGCGGAAACAGGCGATGCGGCCCAGCAATTCCCGGCGGGCCGGGGCGAGGCTGTCGTAGGCTACTTGCAGGACGTGATTCTGCCGCTGCACCTGGTCGCCGCTCACGTCGAGCCGGCGCGCGGCGGCGATGTCGCCGGGCTGCTGGAGGTCGCGCACGATCCACCCGGCGAGCAGGCGCAGGCTCAGCGGGTGGTATCCGTAAGGCGCGCAGGCCGCTTCGATTTCCGTGTGCGTGCCGCGGATTCCTTGGGCGCGGAAGAATTCCACCGCGTCGGGGGGCTGCATTTGCCGGAGGGGCACTTCGCGTGCGCCGTCGAGCAATTCGCCGCGCGCCTCGATGGCGCGGGGACGCAGCCGGGTGGTGAGGAGCACCTTCGAGCGGAGTTGCGGGAGCGCGGCGACGTGGCGCAGGAAGGTGTCGGCCACGGGCGAGATGCAGTCGTGGTCGCCGTCCGCGCGCGGGACGTCGTCGCCCCGATACGCGGCGTCGAGCCCGCCAAAGAGGCGCAAGACGCGCTCGAAGCCATCGAGAATGAGGAGCGTGCCGGGCTGGCGGAGTTCTTTCAGGAGCGCATCGAGGGCGGTTTTGGCGGGGAGTTTCGCCACGTCGAGGGTGCCGCGGCTGAGGTAGGCGAGGGTTTCGGCGAGGAAGTGGTCGAAGCTGGCGTCGCCCTCGTAAAAGCTCCACCAGACGAGGCGGGGCCATTGCGCGGGCGCGACATCGTGCGTGAGCCAGTGCCAGACGAGGGCGCTTTTGCCAAAACCGCCGAGCGCCTGGAGGCACAGGAGCGGCACGCCGGTGGAATCGCCGAGCCAGCGGTCGAGTTGCGCGCGCTCGGCGATGCGCCCGGTGAAATTGGGCGGCATGGGGTAGGGATGGGCGAGGAACCATCCGCTGCGCTCGGGCTCCCGCGGCGGCTCCTGCGGCGGCGGCGCGCCGAGGGCGGTGAGAAGCTGTCGCCACGCGAGGGCATGGTCGGCGTCGGGGGTGAAATCGATGTGCGTGAGCGCGCCGATGCGGAGGGGCTTTTTGCATTCCGCCTTGAGCAAGGGGATGAGGCGGAGATCGCGATTGGCCGGGCTGAGGGTCTGCCCCATGATGCTCTCGATCTCGCACCACTCGCTCGCGATGTAGTCCGGCGTGAGGATGAGGAGCGTTTTGCGGCACTCCACCACACCGCGCTCCATTTCCTTGATGCTCGGCGCACCGCGTTTGAAGTCGCGGAAGTCGAGGAACGCCTTCAGCCCCGCCTGCTCGATGCGCGATAACAATTCGCCGCGCACCCAATCCTTATCCCCGCTGCTGTAGGAGATGAAGACATCGCAGGGAAACTCACCGGCGTCGGGTGGGACTGGCTCGAGCATGGGGCGGTGTTTTACGGGCCGCAGGGGGTGATTGTCGAGATGGGAAGCGGGCTGGCTCCGCGCGGGCGCTGACCCGTGCCCCTTGCTCCCGAAGTCTCCCAACCCGCCCTCGTTGAGAATCGACCTCACGGGATGCGGCATCCCTGCGCGCCGCTTCGCTCCCTCCACCGGGTGCAAGTCCACGGCGTCCAAATGCGGATTCCCCTCACGCCGCGGTGGATGATTGCGATGGAAAAAATGCGGGCCGCCGATAAGATGCGCGCTCATTGCCGGGATATACATGCGCTTCTTTTTCACCATTTGCGGTTGTCTGGCGGGGCTGATGGCCAGCAGCTTCGCCGCCGCTTCCACCGCGCTTGACGCGCTGAAATTGCTGCCGAAGGAACAGCGCGCGCGGGTCGTGCGGGTCGAGGCGCGCGATGGGGTGCCGGAGCCGGAGCGGTGGCATATTTTGGTGAGCGATCCGGCGGCGGAGAATGGGTTGAAGGAATTCGTGGTGGCTGACGGGGCGATCGTGGCGGAGCGCGGCGTGTCGCAATTTGCGGAGAGTCTCGCGTCCGAGCCGATGCTCGGGGACAACATGCGCTTTGATTCGGATCGTGCGGCGCAGCTCGCGCAGCAGTTCGCGCAGGTGAATGCGGTGATGCTGGGGACGATCGCTTATCAATTGCGCAAGGACGCCGCGACGGATCTCCCGATGTGGCGGCTGACTTGTTTCGACAAAAGCGGGAAGGAGGCCGGGGTGCTGACGCTCACGGCGACGAAGGGCTGGGTGATGTCGAATCCAGGCTTCGCGCTGGAGCCGCCGTCGGTCCGCGGGGAAAAAGCGAAGGACAAAACCCGCACGGTCGCAATCGCGACCACGCCGGTTCCCGGTCCCCGCGACCGCACCGTGCAGGCCGGGCCGGAGTCTCAGCCCGCGAAGAAACCGAGTTTCATCCAGCGGCTTTTTGGGGGCGGACGCTCGCAGTGAAATCCGCGGACTCGCTGCGCCGGCTGCTCGGCGCGGAAGCCGTGGGTACCGCGCCAGAGACGCTGGCGGAACACGCGGCGGACAAATGGTTCGCGAGCCGCGAGCCGGATGTCGTCGTCTTCGCGCGGACGACGGCGGACGTGAGCAAGACGCTGCGCTTCGCGAATGCGCGCGGCATTCCCGTGACGGCGCGCGGCGCGGGCTTCGGCTACGTGGGCGGATGCGTGCCGGTGCGCGGCGGGATCGCGCTCTCGCTCGCGCGGATGCGGGCGATTCGGGAGATTCATTTTGAAGACGGTGTGGCGGTCGTCGAGCCGGGCGTCATCACCGGCGAGTTGCAGGCGGCGGCGCGCGCGCGGGGACTTTTTTACCCGCCCGATCCCGCCTCGCTGAAAGACTGCTCAATCGGCGGAAACATCGCGACCAACGCGGGCGGCCCGCGCTGCCTGAAATACGGCGTGACGCGAAACTACGTGCTCGGCCTCGAAGTCGTGCTCGCCGACGGGCGCGTGCTGCGCACCGGCGGACGCACGCACAAAAACAAAACCGGCTTCGATCTCATCGGCCCGTTCGTCGGCAGCGAGGGGCTGCTCGGCGTCGTCACCGAAGCCACGCTGCGCCTGCTCCCGCTGCCGCCCGCGCGCGCGTCGCTCAGCGCGAGCTTCCGCACTTTCCGCCAGGCCGCGAATGCCGTGCAGGAAATCTTCCGCGCCGGATTCCTTCCCGCCGCGCTCGAAATCGCCGACGCCTTCACCCTCCGCTCCGCGCGCGAACATCTCGGCAAAGCCATCGTCCCCGCAGGCGAAGGCCACGTCCTCATCGACCTCGACGGCCAGCCCGCCTCCGTGAAAAGCGAAGCCCGCTCGCTCGCCGCACTCCTCACGAAAATCGGCGCGCAACATTTGCAAACCGCGACCGGCGAAGTGCGCTGCGAGGCGCTGTGGGGACTGCGCCGCAAGTTCTCCGAATCGCTCAAAGCCACCGGCCTCGTGAAGCTCAACGAAGACATCGTCGTCCCCCGCAGTCGCCTCGTCGATCTCGCCGAATTCGCCGCGCACTTGCGGAAAAAATACGGCTACCCCGTCGCGTGCTTCGGCCACGCAGGCGATGGAAATATCCACGTCAACATCATGGCCGCGAACTACCACACCGACGCCCGCGTTCACGCAAAAGTCGGGAAGGCGCTCGACGAACTCTTCGCGCAAGTGCTCGCGTGGGGCGGCGTCATCACCGGCGAACACGGCATCGGCCTCGCCAAAGCGCGCTGGTTCCCCGACGCCACCACGCCCGTTTCCCGCGCCGTCCATGCCGCGCTCAAAACCGCACTCGACCCGCGCGGGATTTTGAATCCCGGAAAGTTCATTGCGAGTCGGCGCTGAGCGGTTCGTTAGAGGGCGTCGAAAAAGTAGTCCGGAGCTTTAGCCCGAGACGACGTCCCCTCGTGATGATGGCGCTCCATCGCCATCCAGCGTTTGCGGGCTAAAGCCCGGAACTACTTTTTCGACGCCCTCTAAGGTGCGATCTGCACGCGCACGAAGAAATTCGCGAAGCTCGCGCGGTCGAGCGTGATGGTTTGTGTGCCGGTCGCGGTGGCGAGGATGAGTGGGAAAATGTTTGTCCACGTCGCGAGGTCGGGGCTCGTGCCGATGCGGTAAAGTTTTCCGGAGACGCCGGGCCAGGTGATGGTGAATTGATTCATCTCGGGGATGTTTTCGGTCGCGATGGTGAGGCGCGAAGCCGGGGAATTTGCGGCGGTGTCGGCGAGAACGACGGCAATGTCGAAGGCGGCGCTCTGGCCGGTGAAAGTGCTGCTTGCGGCGGTGATGCGCGCCGAAGTCGCAGTCTGCGTCATCGTGAGGTAGCCGAGGAATTCGCCATTGGCGAAAGTCACAAGCCTGCGGGCAGGCCGCTTGCGCTGTAGTTCGTCGGCGTTTTCGTGGCGGTGATTTGATACGCGAACGCATCGCCGGGCACGCCGCTCGCGCTCGTGCTGCTGGTGATGGAAGGCGGTTCGTCGGAGCCGGGCGTGCCGTTCACGGTGGGCGATGCGCTCCACGTATAGCTCTCGTCCCAATCCTGCGGATACGACGACATCTGGTTTGTCGTGACGAGTGAGTAGCCTCCGCTCGCCGTCGTCGGATACCAGTCGGCTTCGTAGCGGAAACGCAGGATGTTGATGTCCCACGGCGCGCGCAGCGTGAGCGTGATGGTCTCGCCGTCGTTGTCGAGGCCGGCGTCCCGCCCACCGGCACCGAGTCGCCCCAATTCTGCCCGTTGTTTTTCCCAGCAGCGGATTGCGCAGTTCGAGCGATTTCCCCGCGCTGTTCGCCCCCGCCACCCAAGCCCAGCCGCCATAAGTCGCCTCCCTCGTCCGCACCGCCCAATCGCCCTCATCCGCATACGAAACTTTATCCAACGTCTCGAAAGTCTCCACCGTCGCCCCCGGCTTCGAGAGCACCACATCCTCCCCTGTATCCGAAAGCGAATCCTCCGCCTCCCAAGGCCCCAGCGCCCCTGCCACCCCGAGCAGCGCAGGAGGGCAAGCCAGTGACGCACGCGATGGTCGAGATTTCACCACGAGGCCAGGCTCACTGTTACTCCGCAGTTTTCGAACAAATCGAATCGCCAAGGTGCCCCACCGCGGCGACAACCGCGTGGCGATTCCCTTCGCCGTTCTGTATCCTGCCGCCATGCCTGCCGCCTCAAAACATTCCGCCTCCCGCGTGCTGAAAAGCACAGCCTGGGACACGCGTGTGGATGCAGTGTTGCTGCGAAAAGCGCACTGGCGAAAGGAGGCGGAGAAAGCGGACATCGCCCGCAGCCACACGCACACGCTGCGCCGGTTATTTGAAGATCCCGCGCTCGCCGTGGACGCCGTGCTCTGCCTTGACCGCCGTCCCACGCTCTGTGTGCTCGACGCCCGCGAGCGCGATGACGCAGACATCGAGCGTGTGCGCCGCCGCCTGTGGAATCTCGGCGCGACCACCCTCCTGCTCGCCGAGACCGCGACGGACGTGCGCCTTTACTCCACGCTCGCCAAGCCCTCGCGCCAGGACGAACGCGGCG
>JAYVRQ010000603.1:0-3714 GCA_043776145.1 Chthoniobacteraceae bacterium | reverse complement strand
CGACATCCATCATCGTCTGGCCCATGATGACGCGCATGCCGGAATTCGACGCCGCCTCAAACGCCATGTCGCATGTGTCCTCGTAGATCGCCGTGAATACCGCCGCCGTCGTGGTTCCATTCCGCGCGAGTTCGGCGAAAAACAACTCCGACTCTCGCGCGCCGACCTTGCCGGTGAAATTCCGCTCCCTCGGGAAGACGTGCTGGTGCAGCCATTCGAGCTGCTGCCCGCGGCCGCGTGCGACCACGGGATATTGCGGGAGGTGCGTGTGCAGATCGATCAGTCCGGGGAAAATGACCGCCCGGTCCGACTGCTGCCAATGGATGGCGCGCGGACGGTGTTTTTTTCCGAGAAACTGAAAACTGCCGACCTCCACGATGCGCCCGTCTCCGATGACGACAGCGCCGTCCCGCCAGGCGCGCAGCTTGCCATATTCCGGGGCGTCAATGACGCAGCCGCGCAGACCAAGGAGGGGAGTTTCAGTATCCATCAAAGTTGCGTGAGGCTATCGGCAGAAAGACATATGGTCAATGTGAGCGGATTCTAGGTAGTGGTACAGTTTGAATCGCGCTGCTGAGAGGAGGTGGCTGTCAAATCCGCTGTGGCTTGCATCTGGAAATAGAAAAGGCGCACCCGCAAAGAGTGCGCCTTTTCTATGTAGAGGTTGGGGGACTGGTCTTATTTGCGGCTGATCCACACCCAGAATCGGGTCAGGACTCCGGGGTCGGTCTGCCGTCCGCTGTTAAGGTCGCGAAGGTCTTTCGCGGCCTGATGCCTTAGGCTATGGAGCTCCTTGCGAAGTTCCTCAACTGTTCTGGCCTTCGGCAGGCTTTCTGCAACGAGGGTTTTCACGGTTGTGTGGTGGCGGTTTTGATGATTTGCAGCCGGTTTTCCATCGCTATTCGCTCGGAGAACCGATGAAAGATGAAACTATATCGTTTCCGCATGGCAGAAGTAAAATGATTTTTCTTGGAGGATTTAATGTTTAGGACGAACGGAACGGTACGGAGCTCGTCGTCACTAATGGGAAAGCAGATCATAGACCCTTCGTTCCGGGACGCGACCTCGCCTGACACGTATTTCTTGCCGCGACCGTTCTTCAATTCTTTCGCGATGTCGGAAATGATGATCATCTCCTTGTCCTTCGCAGCCCGGGACAGGGTCGCGTCCTTCGATTGAAGATTTTCTGGAGTGGTCGCCGGCGCGGCGTCGGGTGGAGCGAAGGCTTCCCATGCGACAATGCGGTCTTTGTCCATTCGCGCGAGACTGACTTTCAGCAGATCCCCCTCGTGGTCATTGGAGAAATACATATGTACCGCCTCGACGAGCAGCAGTATCTGCTCGCTCGGCTGGGTAATCTCGTGAAAAATTTCACCGGCGCCGGGCGGTGGCGTTTGCTTCATCACCCTCTTGGCGACTTTACCGAATCTCGCACGCTTCTTGGCTACTGGAGTTCCGAGCACACGCAAAAGCAAAGCGATCTCCTTTGCGTCTGGATTGTCCTTCGAGACCAGATAATCACGCAGACAGGCCATCGCGTAGGCCACTGCAATAAGGATTACAGGCCAACCTACAAAGCCCAGCTTCCAGAAAGGGTGCCTGTCCAGAAATGGGTTAAACCAAGAAAAGATAGCAACCGGCCAAGGAGGAACCCTACGGGACTCGGCGAGAAGGATCGTCGGGATTATACCGATGATGGGCATCACCACCCTTGTGGTAATCCGCGAAAGAAGCACTCGCGTCAGTGCATTCGGGAAGGACATTCAGATGCGGGACTATCGTTCACGCCTGTGAATGGCAAGCGATATGAGCCACTTCCGGATTTTGTCGGTTCCCATCCGCGAAAGCGTAACGACTGAACAGTCAGTCCACCGTTTTCCCCTAAAAAGATGCCGGGCCGCCTGCGGACTCCCACCGGAGTTTCACAAGCGGCCCGAACCACCCTAACACTGTAACGGTATCTATGACCGCAGCTCAGTCATGCCGTTCAAAATTTTCCCAAAGTATTTTTCAGCGGGCTTCAAGTGCGAGTTCTGCAGCCCCGATGATGCCCGCGTCGTTGCCTAGCGTGGCAGGGACGACTTTCAACTGCTCGTGGAAAAGCGCGCTCGTTCGCTCGCAAATTGTCCGCCGGATCGGCGCGATGATCGTGTTGCCCGCCGCAGCGATGCCGCCGCCGATCACGATCGTGTCCGGGTTCAGCAGCCACACTCCATCCGCGAGGGCCGAGCCGATGTCGGTGCCGATGGCATCCCAGAGTGCGATGGCGATGTGGTCGCCCTTGTCCGCGAGACCGGCGAGGTCGGCGGGCGTGCATTTATCCAGCGGCCGCTGCTGGCCGGAGGCGGTGTAGAGACGCTCGGCGCGCTCGGCGATCTGGCGGTTGCCCACGTAGGTCTCGAGGTCGCCCGGTGTGCCGTACACGCCACGCGGCCCGTGCGAATCAATGCTCATGTGGCCGATCTCGCCGGCCGCCAGCCGCGAGCCGCGGAAGAGCCGGCCATCGAGGATCAGCCCGCCGCCCACCCCTGTGCCGAGCGTCACGCAGATGGCATTGCGCGCACCTTTCGCGGCTCCGTGCAGAAATTCCCCGTATGCCATCGCGTTCGCGTCGTTCTCGATGGCGGAGCGCAGGCCGGTCTTTTCGCGCAGCAGCGCGACGAGCGCGACCTCGTGCCATCCCTGCACGTTTGTGAGTTCGTGGACGATGCCGGTGGTGCTGTCCACAAAGCCCGGCAGCCCCACGCCGATGGCTTCGATTTCCGGATGCGTCGCGCGCATCGCAGCGATGACGCGCAGAAGCTCGCTGATGATCGCGTCTGCCGTGCGGTGCTTGGTCGTGTCGATGATTTCGCCGCGCCCGATGATCGCGCCGTCCTGCACGATGGCCGACTTGATGGTCGTACCTCCGAAATCAATCCCGATGGCTTTAGCTGAAGTGCTCATGCTCTTTGAAAAAAATCCGGGCGCAGACTGCGAGGCGGCGGGGAAAAGTCAACCGCACGCCGAGCAGCGTCCGCGTTTAGAGTTAGAAGTTAAAAGTTAGACGTTGAGCCCCGCGCAGCGGCGGAATCGGATTCAGCGTCGGCGTCCTCAGTCGGGACGCGCCTTCCGCAGGATCAACGTCTCAGAGTGTGTACCGAAAGTCGGTTTTCTGTCGTGGAAGCTTCTGTTTTTGAAACGCCAAGACGCCAAGACGCCAAGAAAACGGGGCGAATGAGCCTTCTCACCATCTTCTCCCTCCGCGTCTCTGCGTCTCTGCGTTTCATTTCTGATTTACGGTACACACTCTGACATCGAACATCGAACGCCTAACTTTTAACGAGGAGAGCGCCCGCAAAATCCAGCCCGCCTCCTCCCGTCGGCGGCTACGGTGCGCCACTCGCCACTCGCCATTTTTTCCGCCGCCGGGTTATCTCATCGCCATGCGCCTCCCCGTCCTCTCCGCATTCCTCGCCCTCGCCGCCTCCACCTTTGCCGGCAACTGGCCCGCGTGGCGCGGCCCGGCTGCCGACGGCACCACGCCCGAGACCGACCTCCCACTGCACTTCAGCGCCACCGAGGGAGTGAAGTGGAAAGTCCCGCTCCCCGAGCGCGGGAACAGCACGCCTATCATCTGGGGCCAGCAGATTTTCCTCACGCAAAATGTCGGCACGCGCCGCACGCTGATGTGCCTCGACCGCAAGGACGGCCACACGCTCTGGCAGGCCGGGC
>JAYVRQ010000602.1:0-13080 GCA_043776145.1 Chthoniobacteraceae bacterium | reverse complement strand
ATCCGCATGGCGTTGGAACCATCGTCACGATAATCTCTCCCTCCTCTTACTCAAAAACCTCCGCTCAGAACCCCTCTAAAGTTGCTAAGACCCTTCCAAATAGCGGATGCGCTTGTTGATGTCTGTATTGATCGAGTGGTAGGGCTGCGAAAGGTTGCTGGACGCGAACAGGGTCTGGCGCATGTGCTCCATGTCGTCTTCGCCGATGGCATTGGTGAAGATCGGGACGAGATACTCGATGCCTTTGGCGGAGGGTTTTAGCAGCTTGGGATCATAGAGTTCGGTGTGCATCTGGCGCGCGTGGATGAGACCCCAGCGGTCGCGGAAGCGATTGGCGTCGTAGCCTTCCACATGAAAGCCTTTCGTCTTGTCGTATTGCAACACGGACACTTCGTTGTTCCGGCCTTGATGGAGAAGATCGACGGCCTTGGCACCGAGCATCGAGGCATAGAAGCGGTCGAAGAGGATGGGGCGGCCGCCACGCTGGGTGTGACCGACTTTGCGGGTAAAGATGGCTTCGCTGGCGGAGTCGCCGCGACGGTAAGCGCGGAAGTATTTGTCGCCGAGCATCTGCATAAGTTTCGCGCGGAGGGCTTCGGACGCCCCTTTCAAAGTGATGTTCCCGGCGGGATCGGTCGAGGCGGTTTCGTCGCCAAGGACGTTGCCCTTTTCATCGACGATGCCTTCGCCGCAGACGATGACGACGTTCTTCTGCACGTCGTAGATGTGCCGCACGCGCTCGGCGAGCTGGTCGAAATTCACGCCGACTTCCGGTACTAGGATAATGTCGGGTCGGCCATAGGCGGAGCCGAGGGAGATGTAACCCGAATGCCTTCCCATCACCTCGATGATGGCGATGCGCCGATGGCTTTCCGCCGTGGTGCGGATGCGCTCGACGCCGCTCGCCGACACGAACACCGCGGTGGCATAGCCGGGCGTGACATAGTTCACCATATATTCGAGATCGAAGTCTGCCCGCGACTCACCGCGCTTGTAGCGGAAGTCCTTCCCGCCGGTGCCGACTTCGCGAATCCACTCGTCGGGTTCACTTGGGTAGTTCAGGCCAAGATCGTTGTCGATGGTCTTGGGCGCGAGTACGGTGGGGAGACGCTCGGCGAGTGGTTGCAGACCGTTGAGCGTGCCATCGCCGCCAACGCAGATGAGCCCTTCGATCTTTAACCGGCCCAGACGTTGCATCACCATCTCCAGATCCTCGGTCTTGTTAGGATCCACGAAATCCCGCGACGAGCCGATGAGGGTGCCACCCATCGTCGGGTCGATCTCGGGAATCTCCTGGAAGAGCGGGTTGAGATGGACGTGCGGGACGCGGGGATTGAAGAGGCAGTTAAAGCCTTTGATAAGTCCGATGACTTCGATCTGAAGCTGGTTCGCGCGGACGATGGCGCCGCGAATGGTGGCGTTGAGGGCGGGCGTGTCGCCGCCCGCGGTAAGGATGCCGATGCGTTTCATGTTCCGGTGGTGAGTGGTTGGATGGGTTGTGTGCCGATGGTTCCGCGCAGTGTGTTCAAGTAGTCGGGCAGCTTTGCGGTATCGAGAAGCCTCCGCGCTTTCTCGAGCCGCGCGCCGATGCCGAGCCGCACGGCTTCCTCGGCATAGTTCGTTTTGCCGAGAAAGGCGGTGAGGCTGCGCACGCCGCGATCAAGGTGGCTGCGATCGACTTCCTGTTGCGCGGCGAGGCGGGCGGCATACCAGTCACTCGCGAGCATGTCCTCGCGGGTGAAGAGCGCGCGGACGGCGGGGGCGTCGAGGCCGTTCCCCTCGAAATGCCCGTTCTTCATAATGTGCAGGAGCGCGCGCAGCGGCGGGCACGCGGCGGCGACGCTGCCATCGTCAAAGTAGAGTTGGGCCACACGCCGCTGGGTTTCGACGATGTTATCCATGCCATCGGCGAAGACTTCCATGCTCTGCAATTCCGGGTGCAGCATCTCGTCGGTGAAGACGGTGTCGGGATGATTGAAGATGCGCGCGAAAAATCGCGTGATGAACTTCCGCGTGATGCGGTAGCCAAGCCGGCTGGAGAGCACGGGCTTCCCAGCGTGTTCGAGGTCTTGGCATTTTTCCAGGCAACCCCCGGCAATCAATTGCCGCGGGTCGCGCTCGGCGACGGACATGCGGCACCAAACTTCTGGAACGAGCAGGCTGACATCGTGATCCACGCGGAAATTCGGGCCGACATAGCCAGCGGCGGTCACAAAGACTGCATTGCCAGTTAGCAGGTAGGAAACCAGCGCGGCATTCAGATCGACGATGGGTGGCAGAGCGTTGAACGGGCCTTTCGTCAGCGCACCCTCGGAGCCTGCGCCGGTCGTCGAGGGTGACTTGCCAGTCATGCTGCAAATGAATTCGAGGAACAACTCGGGAAGTTCGAGGTAGTGGATGGGATTGAACACAGCCAGCGCGCGGATACCGGGCTCGGGCGGGTTGTTGCGGCGTCCGGGCAGGACGGCGTTCACTGGCGTATGAACCGGCGAGCCGGGCAGGATGCGGCGGCGCAGGCGGATGGCCATTTCGGCGAGCCATGCCCCGCGGGGATTGAGCAGGTCCGGGCGTGCCTGCAAGTAGCGTGGGTTCTTCGATGGCTTGCCATCGACAAGGCGGGGATTGGCCGAGCACGCATGGTAGCTGCCTTCCCCCTGCCCCGCCGCCTCACAGATGAATTGCTGCATCGGTGCGGTGAATTGATCGAAGCCGATGGAATCCTCAATGGCTTCCGCCGCCTGCGCGGGAGTAAGCGGCTGATAGTTGGACAGGAAGTTTCCAGGCCGGATAAAATCAGCCTCGGTCTGCTTGTCATAGCCGCGATGCACCGCGTCGTCGGGCCGCTGGAAGAGGCGGTATTCGCAGTTCTTCACAAACTTCACCGAGGCCTGCTCGTAGCTGGGATCGAGATGCCGCAGCACCCGCGCGGGCACGACGGTCGAGGCGGTGATGTCGTCCTCCATCGCGATCTTCACGGCGGGCTGAAAGTCCTTCCGCAGCCCGAACGTCCGCCACGCACCGTCAGCCTCGAAGCCAACGCGCAGATACGCCGCGATGAGTTTGCGATTGTTGCACTTGAGTTCGTTGGCGGGCGCGCCGTTGATGATGTCCACGCCGAAATGCTCGCGCCACGCCGAGCCCCACTCCGGCTTGTAAAATCGCTTCACCACAAAAACTAACTCGCTAATATACTGCGGGACGGTCGCCAGCCACGCTGAGTATTCCTGAGTATATTCAGCGGAAGGAGTGAGCAGCTTGATGACGGAGCCCAGCGAACGCTCCGGGCTCAGGATCGGACGACTGTCCTGCTTTTTCCTGCCGGCATGGAAGCGTCCGCCGTAGTCCCGCTTGATGAGTTGCTCGACGAAATCGAAGTCGCGCTTGAAGTCCGCGACGAAGACCGGCCCTTGAATGATGGCGTCCGTGATGGGTTTGGAAATCTCCGACTTCCCGCCGCCTGACACCGTGCTCGGCTTGTGGCAGAGCGTGCCCTCGGCCACCGTCCCCACGAGCCGCCATGCCCGTCCCCCCGGCGGTTTCTCCATGCGGACTTTATAGCCCGATGGGCGGATGTAAGTCCGCTCGGGAAGCAGCTTGATCGCGGTGGCAACGCCATCGCGCATCCAGGCGACGCTCTGCTTATGCAGATCGAAATGCGCGTCTTCGGGCACGTAGAAAATATCGGGAAAGCGGCGGTCCACCGCGTAGCCTTCCGGCTGCAACTCCATCAACTCGGCATACAGCACGACCATTTCCCCGAACGTATAGTCCAGCTTGCGCACATGGAACTCCCCATGAAACTCCTCGCCCAAGTCATAGCTCGGAAACACCAGCGCCCCGCCCGCATGTTCCTCCTCCGCGCGACCCAGTAAGTTCGCGGCATAGCTAACCTGCGTTTTCACCTCCTTCTTGCAGTAACCAAAATAGTTATCCGCAATAATGGTCACGATGACTCCACTTTCATCGCGAGAAGTGAGCTTGAAGGCACCGCCGCCATTATAGAGTTCACCTTCTTCCTTCCAGCAAACCCCGTCGCGCCGCTGCCTTTCCGTCGCGTCCTCCCAGCGCGGCAATCCCACTTCCTTCTTGGTAACACGAATCAAGTGCGGCGCGAGGATGACGCAGCCCGTGTGTCCCGACCAATGCTCGGGATCAAGCGCCGCATCGCACTCTGGCAGAAAAGGATCGCCCGCGTTCCCGAAGACGCTTTCCACAAAGTCCAGGTTGCTCACCAAATTCCCCGGCGCGAAAAAGCGAATCTCCATCGACTTCTCCGCGATCACCCCCGCGACCTCCGGGCACACCGCAGGCCGCAGCAGCAGCGACACCCAGCATTCCGCCTGCGCCGACTGCGCGGAGGTGAAGGGCAGCGCGAGTAGTTCGCGCGGCGGCGTCAGCGCGAGTTGCAGCATTTTCCCGAAGGCACTCTTTGGCACGCTCACCTTGTCGGCGGGCACCGCGAGCCCGCCTTCCGCGACGTGGAAAATCCCCTGCGTCGTGCGGCGGTCGCTCTTCGGATTATGCAGCACGCCCTGTTTGATCCGATATGACTGGATGATGTCCGACGAAAAATGATCGCGCGTGGGCGGCAGCGAGAGAGCGCGCGCGAGGCCGTAACGATCGAGGACGAACGTGCGCGCGGGCAGTTTCCCGACCGGCGCGCCATCAAGATAATCGTGGAGGAACGTCTGAATGCGCGCATCCGCCGGGCACTGATAATTCGCGAGCAGCCGGTGCGTCTCGCGCTGGTAGGCGAGCAGCGAGCCAGTCATTTCCTGGAACTCCGGGTCGTTGCCGAGTTCGAGCGTCGCCGTGCCGAGCGCGGCGAGTTTCAGGTTGATGTATTGAATCCACTTCGCGCTCGGGACATGCGCGGGAGGGTTCGTGAGTCCGGCGTCGCGGAGCGGTGCGGTGGGAGCGGGAATTGGTTGGGGCGTCATGGGCAAAGGCATTGTATGAAAAAATCTTCCACGCCGCCAGCAATCGCGATGCCCGGCGGGATGTTGAGTGTGGAGTGCTGAGTGCCGAGTGGCGCAACCCGATTTCGACTGCGCATTTACCGACAGCAGCGTGCGCGGAAATCCTCAGTTTCTTCCGCGCTTCCCTTCCGCGCGCGCATCGGCGAGCTTCCGCGGCACTTTCGCCCATGATCCGCCATCTCGCTCTTTTTCTCGCGGTCCTTTCCGTACCTGCGCGGGCGCAGGATCTCGCAGGGGATTTGACGCTGCATCGCCTGCTCATCGACGGGGAAACGTGGCAGCCCGTGGCCGAGGGAATCGGCTTCGCGGACGGCCCCTGCACCGATGCGGACGGCAACTTTTTTTTCTCCGACTTGCGCGGGAATGCGATTTTCAAAATCACTCCCGACGGTGTGAAAACGACGCTCATCGAGGAGGCGGCCAGCGGATTAAAATTCGGGCCAGACGGACGGCTCTACGCCTGCCAGGGCGCGAAGAAGCGGCTCGTCGCGATCGACCTCGCGACGAAGGCGATCGACATTCTCGCCGAGGACGTGGAGCCGAACGACCTCGCCGTCACGCATCGCGGCCACGTTTATTTTACGCAAACGGGGAAGCAGCAGGTGATTTTCGTGGACCCAAAGACGAAGGAAAAGCGCGTCGCCGACACCGGCCTCGCCGCGCCGAACGGCCTCACGCTTTCGCCCGATCAGGGCACGCTCGCGGTCAGCGAATATCGCGGCGGGAGCGTGTGGACTTTTCGCATCGAGCCCGATGGCACGCTCACCGCGCGCGCGCCCTCCATGACGATGCGGCTGCCGATCGACGCGAAGGGCGAGTTCAAATTCAACGACGCGCCCCCTTTCAAAAAAGAATCCGGCGGCGATGGGATGACGAGCGACGAGATCGGCCGCTACTACGTGGCGACCGCGCTCGGCGTGCAGGTGTTCGATCCCACGGGACGCCTTTGCGGCGTGATCCCGGGTCCGCCAGGCAGCGCCGCGCTCACGAGTTGCGCGCTCGCCGGGTCGGGCCGCGGCTGGCTCTACGTCACCGCAGGGGCGAAGATTTTTCGCCGGAAAGTGCAGGCGGTCGGGAACGTATTCCACCTGCCGCCGAAGTAGCGAAACAACAGCCTTTACAAAATCCGCACGTTGGGCGGCTGGACCGAGACGGGGCGGATGCGCGGGAGATTGATTCCGCGGTCGTGATCGTGCTCGGCGGGTGGGACGATTTCCGCTTCGGAAATTTCGATGACGTTCGATTGCTTCGGCGGGCGGGGCGTTGGCATCACGTCGTTTGCCATCGGGCCGCGCCGGATGGATTGCACGTTGAGTTCCTCGAGCATTTCGCGCTGTTCCTCGATCATGCGGGAAATGCGTGTGTGCAACTCGTCGCGCTGGCGGACAAGCGTGTCGCGCTCGCGGCGCATTTTCGCGATCTCGCGCTCGAAACGCGCGGCCACGTCGGACTCGACTTTTTCGAGGTTCGCTTTTTCGCGGGCGAGGGCGGTGGACTTTTCCTGCACTTCGGCGCGGGCGGCGGACACGGCGTTCAGCGCATCGTCGCGCTGCTGCACGACGCCCTTGAATTCCCGCGCGAACACCCCGCTCTGCGCTGTGTGCGCCTGTTTCGCGGAGTCGAGTTCCGTGGCTAGCGCCTGCCGTTCTTCGGTCATGGCGACGTGGGCGCGCGTCAGTTCCTCGTGCTTGCGATCGGATTCGACGGCGAAGGCGGCGAGACGCTGCGCAAGTGCGGCGCTTTCGCGGTTCGACTCGTCGCGCTCGACCGTGAGCGCGGAAATTTGTGCGATGAGCGCGTGCTCGACCTCGGCGAGTTTGGCGGCCAGTTGATCGTGCTCGCGCGTGAGGCCGGCCACGGTCTTCGCACGGTCGGCAGTCAGCGCGGCGAGTTCGCGATCCTTGTCGGCGGTCAGCGCATCCAGCCCGGCGGCGTGTTCGCGCGCATGTTCCGCGACTTCGTCTTCGTGGGCTTTTTTCAAGCGGGCGATGTCCTCGTCGCGTTTGCACAGCGCGGCTTCCTTTTCGCGCACCACGGTTTCGAGCGACTGTGCGCGCACGGCGATTTCGCCGGTCGCCCGCTCGGCATCGGCCACGCGATTTTCGAGTTCCTTTTTGGTCTGGTTGAAAGCCTGTTCCTCTTTCTCGAATTGCGCCCGCGCCTCTTCGTGCGCCGACTGCGTATAGGCGAGTTCGCGGGCGGCGTCGGCTTTTGCCTTGGAAAGTTCGGAGTGCAGGGCGGCGACCGCGCTCTCGTGTTCACGCACCGCCTTCTCGAATTCACCCGACGCCGCCTGATGATTCGCCAGCAGCGCGCCGTGCTCCTCGCGCGCCGCGGAAAGCTGCTGCTCGTATTCCGATTTTGTCCGCTCGATGTCCGAAGCGGCGGTCGAGAGATGCCGCTGAATTTCCTCCTGCAATCCGCTGACCGTGCCCTGATGCGCCTGGAGCGCGGCGGCAAATTCACCCGAAACCGTCTGATGCGCCGTGCGCAGTTCGCCGTGTTCCGCGCGAATCGCGGCGAGTTGTTTGTCGGATTCCGTTTTCGCTTTTTTCAGTTCCCCTTTCGCCGCCTCCAATTTCTTCTGCGCCAGACTGCGCTCGCCCGTCAGCGAGGCCACGGACTTTTTGAGTTCGCCAATTTCAGCGCGCAATCCGGCGATGGTCTGCTCGTGTTCCTTGAGCGTCCCGCTCAGTTTGCCCGCCGCCGCCTCGTGCGCGGAAAGCGCGTTCGCGAGTTCGGCCCGCAGCGCAGAAACCTGCTTCTCGTGCTCCACCTTGGTCTGATTGAGCAGGGTCGCCCCCGCTTCCAGGTCCTTTTGAAGTTTGCCGCGCTCTGCATTCAGCGCACCGACCGCAGATTTCGATTCGCCGATCTCGCTGCGCAGTTCGGCCACGGTCTTTTCGTTTTCCTTGAGCGCCTCGCTCAATTTCGCCGCCGCCGCTTCTTGCTTGGAAAGGAGGTTCGCGTGTTCGCCGCGCAGTGTGGAAACGTGCTGGTCCTGTTCCGCCCGAGCCTGATCGAGCAGGGTCGTGGCGGCTTCGAGATCTTTTTGAAGTTTGCCGCGCTCTTCGTTCAGCGTGCCAAGCGCGGATTTCGACTCGGCAATCTCGCCGCGCAATCCGGCGACCGTCTTTTCGTTTTCCTTCAGCGCCTCGCTCAATTTCGCCGCCGCAGCCTCTTGCTTGGAAAGGACGTTCGCGTGTTCGCCATGCAGCGTGGAAACGTGCTGGTCGTGCTCCGTCCGCGCCTGATCGAGCAGGGCCGTGGCCGCTTCGAGATCTTTTTGAAGTCTGCCGCGCTCTTCGTTCAGCGTGCCAAGCGCGGATTTCGACTCGGCAATCTCGCCGCGCAATCCCGCCACCGTCTTTTCGTTTTCCTGGAGCGTCTGGCCCAGATTCGCCGCTTCCTCCTCTCGCGTGGAAAGGAGGTTCACGTGTTCCGCGTGCAGCGTCGAAACGTGTTTATCGTGTTCCGCGCGAGCCTGATCCATCAGGGTCATGGCGACTTCAAGGTCTTTTTGAAGTTTGCCGCGCTCTTCGATCAGCGTGCTGAGCGTGGCCTTCGATTCGGCGATCTCGCCGCGCAATCCGGCCACGGTTTTCTCGTGCTGCTCGATCGTTTTCGCCAGATCGCCGGAAGCCGTCTGATGGCTCGCGAGTTGTTCGGCGTGCGCGGCGCGCAGGTCGGAGATTTGTTTTTCGTGTTCGGATTTTGCGCGATCGAATTGGGCGGCGGTTTCCTCGACCTGCTTTTGCAGTCGGTGCTCTTCGGCGATGCGCGCATCGAGCGACTTCTGCAAGCCGTCCATCTCGCCGCGCAATTCGGCGGCGGTGCTCTCATGCCCGCGGAGGGTTTCGGTAAAGCTGTCCGCTGCCGTTTCGTGGGTCGCGAGCAGACTGGTATGCACCGCGCGCAGCGATTCGTGATCGGAATGAACTCGCTGATGCTCCGCCGTGGCGTCTTCGAGTTTCTTTTGCAGTTCCGTGCGCTCGCCGGTCACGGCATCCAGCGATTTTTGCAATGCCTCGGCACGACCGCGCAGTTCGGCCAGCGCGGTGCCGCCCGTTTTTTCAAGCTCGGCACGCTCGTGTGCGAAGCGGTCGCTCTGCCGTTTCGCCTCGGCATTGGCCGCGTCGAGTTCGGCGGAAAGTTTCTTCCAGTCCGCCAGCACCTTGTCGCGCTCGCCGGTCAGCTTCTCGATCTGCTGCTGCAATCCGGTCGCCGCCGTTTGCGCGGCGGTGAATTGTTCGCCCTGCTTTGCGTGCGTTTTCCGCAATTGGTCGAGTTCCTTCGATGCAGTCGTCTTCTCCTTTTCGATCGCCGCAGCCTTCGCTTCGAGTTCCTGGAGCGCGCGCTTTTGTTCCGCCGTGGTTTTGCCATGCGCGGCGGTCGCGCTTTCCAATTCCTGTGCGGCCACTTCGCGCGCCCGCGTCAGCGTTTCGATCTCAGTCTTCGCCGCTGCCGCCGCCGCGTCGCGTTCGGCCAGCAGCACCTTGATGCGCTCGCGGTATTTCGCGACATCCTCCTCCAAGCCGGCGACCGCGCGGGATTCCCACTGCGCGCCCTTCGCGACGTTGGCGGCGGCTTCGACTTTCGCAGCTTCGAGAGCAGCGGCGGCTTCGGCGCGGACTTTTTCGACTTCCGCGATGCGCTCGTCGCGCTCGGCGGTGGTCTTGCGATGGGACTCGGTGAGCGACTCGACCGCTTCCTGCAATTCCCTCTGCACGCGCACGGCCTCGGCCTCCCGCTTGCGCGAGGCGGCATCGCCCTCGCGCCGCATTTCGTTGCGCATGGACTCGATCAATGCGGACGCCTCCTGCCGCGTGCGCTCTGCGGCGGCGAGGGCGCGCTCGGCCTTGATGCGGGTTTCGCGCTCGCGATTCAGTTCCTGCGAAGTCGCGCGCTGGCCGGCCTCGAACGCGGAGATGCGCCGCTGCAATTCATCCACCTGCCGCTTGTTTTCTTTTCTGATCAGATCGACTTCGACACCCGCCTTTTGTTTCGCCGCGAGACCCGAACTGGCCTGCACGAGTTGCGCGGCGAGCGTCGTCTTGTGCGTCAGCAGGCTGTCGCGCTCCTGCACGAGGGCCGCGCGTTCCTGGCCACCCGCTTTCTTGTGCGATTCCAGTTCGGCGGTGAGCGCGTTGAGTTGCTTGGCCTTGTCGGCGAGTTCCTTTTCCAGTGTCTGGCGCCGCGCGTTGGCGGCGGCGATTTCCCCGGCGGTCGTCCCGGCGAGACTCTTGTGCGATTCGGCTTCCGCGACTTTCGCGGCGAGTTCCTCACGGGCGCGGGCGAGTTCGGCGCGCACCTTGTCGCGCTCCTCGGCGACGGCGGCAAACTGCTCCCCGCCGCCCTTCCGCAGTTCGTGGAGTTCGGTCTTGATCGCCTCGATGTCGGCGGCTTTCGCGGCCACTTCCTGCTTGAGCGCCTCGCGTTCGGCGGCGAGCCGCGCGGAGTCTTCCGCCGTCTTCACGTTGAGATTTTGTTGAAAGCCGACCTCGTCGCTTTTGTTCGCGAGTTCCCGGCGGGCGGCGTCGAGATCGGAGGCGACTTGGTCGCGCTCCCCGGCGAGTGCCGCGAGTTTTTCGTCGCTCGTTTTCGCGAGCGTATCGAGCTGCGTCTTGAGCGCATCGAAGTCGCCGGTCTTGGCCGCGAGTTCCTTTTGCAAAGCCTCGCGCTCTCCGGCGAGTTTCGCCACGTCCTCCGTGCTCTTGCTGCTGAGGCTTTCCTGAAATTCGATTTGCTCGATTTTGTCCGCGAGTTCCTTCCTCGTCTGCTGGAGATCGGCGAGCACCTTGTCGCGCTCCTCGGAAATGGCGGCGAATTTTTTCCCGCCGCCCTGCCGCAGCCCGTCGAGTTCCGACTTGATGGCCTCCAGCGTCGCGGCCTGCTCGGCGACCTGCTTTTCCAAAGCCACGCGCTGGGCGATGACCGCAGCGGTTTCCTCCGCCTGCTGCGCCCCGAGTTTTTCGTGCTGCTCGATTTGGCGGAGCTTGGCAGCGAGTTCGGTTTTGGCGGCTTCGAGATCGTGCGCGAGCGTCTCGCGCTCGGCGGTGGCCGCTTCCAGTTCCGCCTTCGTCTCGGCTACTTTCTGCGTCGCCGCATCGCGCGCGCGGATGATGTCGTCGCGATTGGAGCCCGCCGGTTTTTCCGCGGGTGCGGAACTGGCCGCCGGCAGGGCAGGCACGAGCGGCTTGTCCGTTCCCGTCTTGTTAAACCAATTGAGCTGCTCGGCATCCGTCTTGTCGGGCTTTGCTAGCGGCGCGGATTTTTGCGCCGCCGATGGCTCGCGAAACGCAGGTGTTGGCGGCGCGGCTCCCGCTTTCCCCAGCACGGAGCCAGCGGTCGGCAGGGCATTCCGCGAAGGGCGGCGGCTGCGAAATTTCTGCGCGAGCGCATCCGCCGCGGCGGGTGTGATGCCCGGTGTGCCGTTCCCGTTTTCGCCCGGCGACTTCACGAGGTGCATCAGCTTTTGCCACGGGAAACGAATCTCGACGTTATCCTCCGCGCGCACCTCGCTGCGGAAGATGCCCGGCGCGCGCCGGTAGATTTCCAGAAGATTCAGCGAAGTCTGCCCGTTCGCGATCAGCGCCGAAAGATCGCTGATATTAAAGATGAGTTCCGACGAAACATCGTGCGGACCGGGACGCAGGAGATTTTGCGGGATGCGGTGGAGAAAATCGCCGAGCGCCAGCCGCACCTCGGTATCGCTCACCGGCACGGGCGTCGCGGGCACGGGCGTCAGTTCGAGACCGGGCGCTTTCACGTCCGCCGCCGCTCCTTCCGCGCCAGATTTCTCGGAGCCAAATAGATCGGGCGCGCCTTCGGAGGGCTCGTCGCCCTTTCCCTTGCGTCTGAATCGATCCAGAAAAGTTTTCATGCGGTTGCGTTAAAAGTGGGGCGCGCTTTTTCGCGAGCGGACGGCGTTATTACCGCCCGCGCCTCACCTTGTCGCTAAATAATGTGGGCTTGAGATAGCTTTTTCCGGGCCGTCCTCGACAAGAAATTCGGCAAATTCTTCCGCGAGCCGCGCGGGCAGAAACGCGACGATCGAAACCTCCTCACCCTCGTATTTCGTCTCCAGTACCTTGGCCTGCCGGTGCAGCCGCGCGATCACGCCCGCCGCGCTCTGCGGCAGCCGCAGCGTGCGCACCGCCGCGCCGTTGGAAACGTGGTCATTCATCCGCCCGAGCAGCGCGTCCAGCCCCTCGCCGGTGTGGACCGAGAGGAAGATCGCCTCGGGAAAATGCTGGCGCAGTCCCGCGAGCACGGCGGGGTCTTCCACTTTGTCGATTTTGTTGAAGGCGATGATCGTCGGCTTCGTGTCCGCGCCGAGTTCGGCGAGGACTTTCAGCGTCGTATTGTAAAAATCCACGACCCCGCGCTGGCTGGCATCAAGCAGATGGATGAGGAAATCGGACATCGCCGCCTCTTCCAGCGTGGCGTTGAAAGCCTCGACGAGCCGGTGCGGCAGCTTGCGGACAAAGCCGACCGTATCCGTGAGCAGCAGCGGCTGATTGTTCGGCAGCGCGACTTTTCGCGTCGTCGTGTCGAGCGTGGCGAAGAGCTTGTCCTCCACGAGCACGTCCGCGCCCGTGAGTCGGCGCAGCAGCGAAGATTTCCCCGAGTTCGTATAGCCAACGATCGCGCAATTCGGCACGGGCGTGCGCTTGCGATCCTTCCGCTGCGTGGCCCGCGCCTCCTTCACAGTCACGAGTTCGCGTTTGCACCGGTCGATCGCCCCGCGAATCCGCCGTTTGTCCTGCTCAAGCTGCGATTCGCCCTCGCCCTTCGCGCCGATCCCGCCGCCCTGCCGCACGAGATGTCCCCATGCCCGCGTGAGCCGCGGCATCGAGTACTGCAACTGCGCCAGTTCCACTTGCAGCCGCGCCTCCCGCGTCTTCGCGCGTTTTCCAAAAATATCGAGGATGACCTCCTGCCGGTCGATCACCGCGACGCCCGTGAGCGTCTCCCAATTTCGCTGCTGACTTGGCGAAAGTTCGTTGTCGAAAATCACCACATCCAGCGCCTGCTCCTTCACCAGCGCCGCGATTTCCTCCGCCTTCCCCGAGCCGATGAGATACCGCGCGTGCTGCTC
>JAYVRQ010000601.1:0-3726 GCA_043776145.1 Chthoniobacteraceae bacterium | reverse complement strand
GGGGCCGTCACGAAATTTCGCGGCGTGATTTTGCGCAAGGGAAATGTCGGCGGGGGATTTTTTCTTGGAGCGAATGAAAGCGGCTCCGTGCAATTCGTCCCTGCCGAATAGGCCGGGGCTCGCGTCCATACGATTTTCTTGTCGCACGCGCCGGATGCGCGATGCTCGGCGCTCTTTTTCAAACCCATGACCGAGCCCGCGATCACACCCGAACTCATCGCCAAACACGGCCTCACGCCGGACGAATACCAGCGCATCGAAACGATCCTCGGACGCGCGCCGAACTTCACGGAACTCGGCATCTTCTCGGTGATGTGGAGCGAGCACTGCTCGTATAAAAACACAAAGCTCCATCTGAAAAAATTCCCCACGACCGGGCCGACCGTGCTGGTGAAAGCGGGAGAGGAAAACGCGGGCGTCATCGACATCGGCGATGGCTGGGCCGTCGCGTTCAAGATGGAGAGCCACAATCACCCGAGCGCGGTCGAGCCGTTTCAGGGCGCGGCGACGGGCGTCGGCGGGATCATCCGCGATATTTTCACGATGGGCGCGCGGCCCGTCTTCTCGCTGAATTCACTGCGCTTCGGGCCGATTACGGGCGATGGCGCATTGGAAAAAACGAATCGCAGATTGTTCGCGGGCGTCGTCTCCGGCATCGCGCATTACGGAAATTGCATCGGCATCCCCACCATCGGCGGCGAGGTTTATTTCGACGAAAGCTACAGCGGCAATCCGCTCGTGAACGTCTTCTGTCTCGGCGTGCTGAAACACGAGCAAATCGCGCGCGGCGCAGCGAAGGGCGTGGGCAATCCGGTATTTTACGTCGGCGCGGAAACGGGCCGCGATGGACTCGCGGGTGCGGCTTTCGCATCGCGCGATCTCACCGAGGAATCGAAGGAAGATCGCCCCGCCGTGCAGGTCGGCGATCCGTTTCGCGAGAAGCTGCTGCTCGAAGCGTGTCTCGAATTGCTGACCACCGATGCGGTCGCGGGCATTCAAGACATGGGCGCGGCGGGGCTGACCTGCTCGACGTGCGAAACCGCGAGTCGCGGCGGGACGGGCGTCGAAATCGATCTCGCGAAAGTGCCCCAGCGCGAGCCGGGCATGACGCCTTACGAAACACTGCTCAGCGAATCGCAGGAGCGGATGCTCATCATCGTCCACAAGGGCAAGGAGCAGACCGTCGTGGATATTTTTGAGAAGTGGGATCTGCCGTACGCCGAAGTCGGCGTGGTGAAGGACGACGGCATGATGCGCGTTTTGCAAAACGGCAAAACGGTCGCCGAAATCCCCGCGAGCAAACTCGCCGACGACGCGCCGCTTTACTCGCGTGAAACCAAACCGCGCCCCGCACCCTCACCGCTCGATCTTTCCGCGTTGCCCGAAGTGGACAATCACGCCGCGCTGCTCGCGCTGCTCGCGCATCCGACCATCGCCTCGAAAAACTGGGTCTATCGCCAGTACGATCACATGGTCCGCGCAGGCACCGTCGTCCTGCCCGGCTCGGACGCCGCCGTTTTCCTCATCCGCGAGGCGAACAAAATCGTCGCCGCGACTTCCGACTGCAACGCGATCTACTGCTCGCTCGACCCGCGCAACGGCGCGCGCATCGCCATCGCCGAAGCCGCGCGCAATCTCGCGTGCAGCGGCGCAACCCCGCTCGCCGTCACGGACAATTTGAACTTTGGCAATCCGCACAACCCGGAGAATTTCTGGCAGCTCGTCGAATGCGTCGAAGGTCTCGCCGAAGGCTGCCGCGCTTTCAACACGCCCGTCACCGGCGGCAACGTCTCGCTCTACAACCAAAGCCCCGCCGGCGCGATCGACCCGACGCCGACGGTCGGCATGGTCGGCCTCATCGAAGACGAGCGGCACATCACGACCTCGCATTTCAAAGACGCGGGCGACGCGATCATCCTCATTGGCGATCTCGTCGATGCGAACGCGGACAGCGGCCTCGGCGGCTCGCATTTCGTGAAAGTGCTGCACGGCAAAAAAGCGGGCAGCGTTCCCACCATCGACTTCACCAAAGAACGCGCGACGCACGACGCCCTCCGCGCGCTCATCCAATCCGGCCTCGTGAAAAGCGCGCACGATTGCAGCGAAGGCGGCCTCGCCGTCGCCCTCGCCGAAAGCTGCCTGAGCAATCGCGAAGAACCCATCGGCGCAACCACCGCACTCCCCGCCGGCCGTGCCGACGTGCTGCTCTTCGGCGAAGCCCAGGGCCGCATCGTCCTCACCACCTCCGACGCAAACGCCGCACTCGCCCAACTCGAAACTCGCGGCATCCCCGCGCGCCAACTCGGCACCGTCGGCGGCGCGGAATTGAAAATCACCATCGGCGCAGACGCCCTCGCCTGGCCGCTCGGCGAGTTGCACGCGAGTTGGTACCACTCCATCGCCCGCGCGATGGAGTAGCCAAGGAGCGGCGACATTCCTGTCGCCGACCCCAAACCAACGCGCGAAGCGCCAAGTCAAATCGACACGCGCGCGGAAAAGTTGGCGCTTCGCGGATTGAATTGAACGGCGACAGGAATGTCGCCGCTCCTTGGGCTCCCCTTCAGAGCTTGATCTGACTCGGAAACTCCGCGCAAAACCGCGATGCGGATTCCCCTGCGCACTCGGCATCGAGAAAAAACTTCATCCGCCCCTGCCTGTCGCAAAACCACACCTCGCTCGCATCCGCCGCGAAATAGAGCGCCTTCTTTTCCTTCATCTCCGCGCGCGTGTTATCCGGCGAAAGCACCTCGACACAAATCTCCGGCGCGCGGGTCAGGCAGATGTTCTCGCCGATGGTCGCGAGCCGCTTCTTGGAAATCCACGCCACGTCCGCGGCTCGCACGCCGTCCCTGGTCGAGATCGGGCATTCGGTGACAACCCGCCCATTGGGCAGAAGAGATTCGAGCAAGCGGCCGATTTTATATTGAAAACTGCCATGCGTGAATGCGGCGGGAGGACTCATAATGACGTGACCGTGGCGGTCGGTTTCGATGCGGCCCTCAATCTTCGCGAGTTCGCGATCGGCCAGCACTTCCGCCCAGCGGCGCAGATTGAAAGCGGTCTGCTCTTCTTGAGCGGGAAGTTCGATTGTCAGCATCGACATGCCGGGATCATACGCTTCCGCTTCGACGCGCGCCACCCACTTTCCTATCGCCGACTCCGCTGCATTTCGTGAATGCTCGTGCGAACGAAAACTTCCATGAGCGATTTTCAAAATGCGGTCGAGATAGTCCACGATGCCCTGCGCGGGTTGCACGAAAATGGCGTCGAGTTGCGCGCCTCGTCGGCCTCGCTCGAAAATCTCGCCGCCATCCCGCCGCTGTGCGTCGAGTCAGCGCCGGTTGCCGCACCCGCAACGGCGAACTCCATCGCACCCGCCCCACCGCGCCCCGCAAACACCGATCCACGCAGCAACGCCGAGCGCCTCGCCGAAATACGCGGCCCGATCCTCGCCTGCGTGAAATGCCCGCACCTCGTCCGTTCGCGGACGCAGGTCGTCTTCGGCGTTGGCAATCCTGATGCGGAATTGATGTTCGTCGGCGAAGCTCCTGGCGAGGACGAGGACCGGAAGGGCGAGCCGTTTGTCGGGAAGGCGGGCGAGTTGCTGACGAAGATCATCGTCGCGATGAATTTTCGCCGCGAAGACATCTACATCGCGAATGTCCTCAAATGCCGCCCCGACATGCCCGCGGGCGAATCCGGCAATCGCAAACCGACGACCGGCGA
>JAYVRQ010000600.1:0-13122 GCA_043776145.1 Chthoniobacteraceae bacterium | reverse complement strand
AGCGTGAGAGTGAGTGCGATGATGATGAGTAGTTTCATGATGTTTGTTGTTGGTTATTGAGGAGTGACGAAGATGCGCAGCGTCAGCCACGCGCCCGCGTCCGAGGTGGCGCAGTCGGTGATCTTGGCGCGGAGCACCGCGCCCGAGGCGAGTGGCAGATCGGTGATGTCGGCGAGCGTGTAGCGGTCGCCAGCCGTGAGCGTGATGGTCCGCCCCAGCGACACGCCATCCGTGTCGGTAAGCGTGATAGTGATGGCACCGGCACCGGCCTCTTGCGCCTCCAGTTCGAGGCGTGTGATGAGCAGCGCCTCGGGTGCGGTGTGCCAGCCGAACTGCGCATTAAGGACCGCCTCGCCAGCGAAGACGAACGTGAGCGGCCAGCGCGGCATGAGGTCGATGGGAGCTTGACCAGGGCGACGCATGAACGGGCGTCCGGACACGAAGAAAAGCGAGGCAAACCCGGCGTCCGGTGCCGCCGGTGCCGTGTCGCCGTTGAAGAGGTCGTGAGCTGCGGAAATGTTGGGCATTAGCGAATGATGAAGCGGCTGGCTTGCTCCTGGCGCATCCTGCCGAGATGGCGGAACCGTGAGCCGATGGTGAGCGTGGCACCGCCGCGCACGAGCCGTGGCTCTGCGATGGTGCGGCGGAGAATGGAGAGCGGCCCGGTTGGCACGGCGCGCAGCGAGAAGCTCGCGGAGTCGTCGCCGCTGCGTTCGCTTTCCTCGTCGCGTGAGAGCACGCAGCTAAACGAGATGATGCGGGCGAATGTGCCGCCGGTGTACGCGTCCGACAGGCCGTCATGTTCGACGAGCCGGAGTGTGCCCGTGCGAGAGAGCGGCGCGGAGCCTTGCAGCGCGCTGAGTGCGGCACTGCGAACCGGCCCGGCGTCGAACGTCACCAACATCGTTGCTCCGCTCGGGAGGGCTCCATGCTGGGTCACATGCAGCGTGCCGCTTTGCGCATCGAGGGTGTAGTCCCGCCCAGATACAAACGTCTCCCCGGAGACGGAGACGACGACATTGCGGACATCGAAGAAGTTGAGGATGTAGGTCCGTCCGCGAACGATGTTAGCGAATGCAACCGAAGTGCCCGCTTGCTCGGGCTGCTCGGCATCCGCGCCCGCGACTGCGCACAGCAGCAGCTCCAGATTGCTGACCGTGGCCTCTTGTAGAGTGAGCGTGTAAGCGACGCTCGTCGCGCCGGTCACACGTTCACCGCGTTGAAGAAGCCCGTGGCGTCCCGCGCGAACGATGGGTTTGCGGGAGAGCGAAAGTTCGAGCTGGTGCATCACCACATCGCCCAGGTCGATTGCGCCACTCTCGCCGGACGCGGTGAAGAGCGCGTGGCCGTGGACACGTTCCACGGTCTCACCCGCAGGCGATGGGAGCCACGGTGCAGCAGCGTTGTGATGGCGGAGCGCGTAGTTCAAAGCAGCGCCTCCGTTTCGAGCGTGATCTCCCAATCATTGTCCTGGGCTTCCGCGCCGCCGATGGGAGTGACGCCCGCGTCGCCGAGTTGGATCATGCCGAGCTTTCCGACTGGATGCGGTGTGAGGCCATTCGCTTTGCCGTCGCACAGTTCGTCCACCAGCTCGGCAATCTCCTCGGCAGTCTGCGCGCCGACCGCGCCGCGATTGAGCAGCACGTTCTCTTTCACCCACACGCGGCACACGTAGCGGCGATTCTTTGCGCGTTGCTCGCGCTTCGGAGCGCGCGACGGCATCCACACGATGCAGGCGATACCGGTGCCCGCAAGTGCCGCGTTCACGATGCTATCGATGTCGCCGGGAAGATCCACGATGACGGGCACGCGCAGGTCGCCCAGCGGTGCAGGAGCAGCAACAAAGTGCGTGGTGTCGGCGAGGAGCAGCGCGGCGATACGGTCTTGGAATGTGCGAATCTTGGATGCCATATTATTTGCGCCCCCTTCTGAGTCTCTGCGCCATGTAGGTTTCGATTGCGTCGTCCACGACCAGTGCCGTCTCCGTGTCCGGCGGCAGCGCGCGCGGGTCGGCCTTCTGTGTCACGCTGCGCACGAGCAGGTATTGAAGCCGCAGCCCGCGCGCGCCGAGCGGCCCGGAGAAATCGCCGACGCCGACTTGTGCGAGGAACAGCGTCCCGCGCTTGCTACGGATCGGCACCAGGCGAAGTTCGCTATGCATCGTCTGCGCGTCCCACTCGCGAGGCGAGCCCGCCGCGTACGCCTCCGCACGAAGCGGGATGGCGAGGTACTTGCCGCGCTTGGGCCGGATGGTTCCGCCGCGCAGTTTCTGCGAGAACTCCGCCGAAGCAATGATGAGCGTCGCGGAGTCATTCGTCACCGCGCCGATGTTCGTCTTCTCTTCTACGGACTGCCCGCGCGAGCCGCTCCAGAAATACTTTGGTGCCCAGCCCTTTCGCTTGCGCCGGGAATCTTCCGCTTGCCGGGCACGGAAGTGCGCCCGGTGCGACTTCTTCACCGCACCGACCACGGCCATGAGCAGCGGACGCCGATTCGTCAGCACCTCGCCTGCTTTCACCAGCGCAGGTGTGGCGTAATCTTTCACCGTGATGACGTCGCTCATCGCTTGACCTCCGCGCTCGTTTGGGCGATGTTCGCGTGTGAAGGATGCCCGGTGGCGTTCAGGACGTATGCCGAAGGGTTTTGCATTAGGCAGCCGGGCTCCTTTCCTTCATAAACGTAATGACCGCGAGGCGCTCCCTGCCTTTCCTCACATGCACCAACAGCCGCTGTTTCGGCCCGTTGCCCCGCTCAAACCAAAGTGTTGGATTGCCGTCTTTGCCGACCTCGCCCGGATAGACGCGGTCTGGCTTGTCAAGAATCACGGGCAGCATCGCAAAGTCTTTGTCTGTGACCTTCATCTGGTTGCGCGTCAGTTCCGTGTTACTGTCGCCATGCCGCCGCTTGATGTGGCGAACGGCGTCTGGCTCAATGCGCTTCACATAGCCTCTCAAGTCGGCGTGCGGAGAGGCCAGCGCGACCGCCTCTTTACTAACTGAACCAAAGTCTTCACCAATCTGCGGGCCGGAATCCGTGCGCTTTACCACACGGTCAATGATCGTGATTTGTTCCGCCGCATTGAGCGGGCCTTTGCGCCGCAGACGCTCAGCGACTCTGGCATCCTTTGCCGTGTCCCCAGTCGCGCCCGTTGGCCCGCCCTGGTCGGCAGCAAAGCGGCCAATCGTATCCCGTGAATAAGTGCGGCTGTTCGCCATCACAGGCGAGACGCCTGTGCCACTTTGCCCGCGCCATACAGCTTTGCCGTTTGCGATGCTCACTTGATCGCCAAAGATGGCTTTGAGCCCGGCGACGAAACGCGGCGACATCTGCGAGACATCGGCCTGCATGTTCTCCGTGAACGGCAGTTCAGCAGGCTCCAGCACGTCTTCGGGCGTGAGCAGCCCGAGGTCTTCCGCGTCGCTGCGGTCCAGCTCGATGACGCCCATGCCGCTCTGGAAATCAAACGGAGGCCACGGCGTGCCAAAACGCGAGATGCCCGTCCAAACGGCGTCCGTTTTCAGCCCGACCATGCGGCCATTCACGAGCTTGCCGCCTGCTTCGGTCCACCGCTTATGCCAGGCACGCGGTTTCTCCCGGCCCTCTTTGCGCACCAGCTCCTGTGCCGGGAATGCGTCGAGCATATCCGGGTCATTCCCCATCTTCCACTCCGCATGGCCAGCCGCCCGCGCGGTCTGGATGTCGAAGATGAGCCGCAAGCGCCGCGAGGAAAGCGGGTCTTGCAGCGTGCCGACGAGGTTTGGATCAGTCGGGCGAAGGCCCAGCTCCGTCCCAATCTTCCGCAGCTCGGCGACAAATACCGAGCGGTCCACGAGCCCGCCGCTGCCATCGCGAGCGTGCGAGATTGCAGCGAGAATCCGCGACTGCGCTTCATCGAGAAACTTGCCGCTTTCAATCGTAGCCGAGAAGAACGCCGACTCGCGCAATTCCAGCGGCAGCAGCGCCCATTCGGCAGTCTTGAGGATGCTGCCAATCGGAGTCTTCGCGGAGAGTTTCTCCACGGCTGCTTCAAACGGCCCAAGCGCGAGCGCCGCGTTTGCAGCCATTTGTAGCATGAGAAGGAAGCGGAGCTTGTTCATAGTCCGCTCACGTCCTCCCGAGGTTGCGAAGCCCGCGCCACTTGGCAAGCGCCCGCTGCGAGCTGCGTTACGGCTTCGTCCACAGGCCGCTCCACGAGCGGCTTGCTCCGCAGCCATGTCTCCGCCGTTTCCCACTCCGTCTTACGGATCTCGTCCATCAGCCGCGTCATGCCGGGCAGGCGCGACGCGACCATTGGGCGGATGATTGCCAGCACGTGGCGGAGGGCGGACGGAGGAACCGTCTCGCCCTCCGCCAAGATGTTGGCGGTATTCTGGCCGATGCCCTGGCGGACGGATGCCACGGCCTGCGTGATGATCTCCGGCAAAGGGTCTGCCTGCCCGGAACCAATCGCCTTCGTGCGGAAGGCGACCAGCTCGGGCGAGCTGAGCTTTGTCAGGACCATGTCCGCAGTGATGGTGAGCCAGGGCGTTGCCATGATTAGAGGTCTTTCTCGACCTGGTCCGCCATGCCTTGCGTGAGCTTTGCAAGGCCGCGCGAGAGTGCGTATGCGCTCGCCGCGATGGCAGCGGCCAGCGTCGCCGCGTTGCCGGGCAGGACGCCAGCCAGTGCGCCCGCAAGCGCGCCGACTGTAGCCGTCGCGCTCACCCAGAACTCGGTTGTCTTATATCCGGATTTCATTGAGTTAAACGCGGGATGCGGTGATCTTGCGGATGCCGAGCGTGCTCGTGATGATGATGTTCGAGTAGTGCTCCACGGTGATGTCCGTCCACTTCGGGTGCTCCTCAATATACACCGCGACCCGCCCGCCCTGGCTGGTCGGCGAGACGAAGCGTTTGACGTTGCTCGGATCGTCTTTCATCAGCCCGGACTGCGCGAAGTATTCGAGCGCGATGCTGCCGATGATGTCTGCCTTGGTATTTGCGCCAGACGTATAGACGGCCTCGCTCACGACGACTTTTCCAACCATCAGCGAACGCGCGAGGTCTTCCGGCGACATGGTGGCGCGGCGTCCCGCGTGAGGCGTGTTTTGCGCTTCGTACGCTTCGGCCCGCGTGTCCCAGGCGTCGCCACCCATGATGATCTGGTTGGGCCGGATGCCGCCGATGTTCTTCGCGGCGCGAAGTTGCGCGCGCAAGTCGGCGTCTGGATTGCTTGCGTTGCCCCAGACTTTCGCGGTGTTGATTGCCGCTGTATCGATCATCGTCACGCCGCGCCGCAGCTCGTTACGCGTGAGCC
The DNA here is from genome assembly GCA_043776145.1 of Chthoniobacteraceae bacterium. Classification (GTDB taxonomy): domain Bacteria; phylum Verrucomicrobiota; class Verrucomicrobiia; order Chthoniobacterales; family Chthoniobacteraceae; genus JANLQB01. Next base: position 7,827 of record JAYVRQ010000600.1, on the reverse strand, counting down.
GCATCAGGAGCGACGACGTGTAGCGTTCGCGCCAGCCCTCGCCCACTTCGTCGTCTTTATCCACGCGCATGGTCAGCCCTTTGTTGAGCGTCTTCGAGTCTTGCGAAGTGCCGCTGGCTTCCACGCGTTTGAACGATGCGCCGATGGCGCGCGAGTCATCCAGTTCGCTGAGAAATGCCTCGGCGTTGTTGGCGAGTTTCCACTCGAACCGACGCCCGACATCTACCGCCGGAACGAGGGTTTCGAGTAGGGCTTCGATGTTCTCCGGGTCGCGCCAGCCGACCGTGTAGGCCGTCAGCGGTTCCGAATAATACGTCGAGGAAAAGCGCGATGCGTTTGCCGCATAGACTTGGCCTGAGACGTTGCTTGCGCCGGTGTCGGCGAGGATGGGTGATGTGAGAATATTTGTTTTCATGTGTGATTAAGGGACGATGCGTTGGATTGGGAATGTGGGCGCGAGCTCCAGCTCGTCGCCGTCTGCGGCGGCGGCAGTGATGGCGCGCCCGATGATGTAGTAGGTGCCCGTGGTGGCGGGCAGCGTGCGGACCTTGCCGCTCGCTGCCGCGACTACGAGCGCGTCGAGCGCGATGGCTGCGCTTGCTCGGCCCTTCACGGTGCCGGGCGTCGCGCCCAGTGCTTGCACGTTGATCGGGTCTTCCGCCGCTTCCGCTTCGTCGTCGCAGAAGCCGAGCGGGATGTCACCCACGCCGCAGAGCGCGACGTGTGTGGCATCGCTACCGCGCTTGGCGAGCAGGTGGCGCGAGGCAAATGCGGCGTCTGCAAAGCACGGCAGCTTGCCGTCTGCGTGGGTGCCGACTGTGGATGCGCCGACGTTGCACGCGGCGCGCATGGTGCGCAGCCGATTGCGACGGCGGGCGATGCTGATGACGCCGATTGCCGCGATGGCCGCAATGGCGAGGAGGATGAGTGTGAGTAGTGGATTCATGTTATTCGTTGGTTTCTTGTTTCTCGAAGAGTGCGCGGTTTGCCGGGTCCGCCTTCACGGCCATGTAGGCGTCGTGATGGTTAGTGCCGTTCTCCTTCATGTGCTTGGAGACGGCGGTGTTGATGGCGCTGATGCCGCCGCTTGTGTTGCTGGTTTCGCCGACTCGGGAGCCGAGTTGCTTGGTCTTGCTCTGCGTATTGAGCGCGGGTTTAAGCGCGGCGATTTCGCCGGATGCTTTGTCGAAGTCCGCATCCAGCTTGCCCTTCCATTCGTCGCGTTGCGCGGCGGTGATGCGGGTGCTGTTCACGGCTCCGGTGAGGAGTGTCTCAATGCGAGCGGCTCGCTCGGTATTGAAGGCAGTCTCCGCTTTCACCTTGGCCGTGTTGGCAGTGGCGAGTTCGGCTTTGAGTGCTTTGGCTTCGTTGGTTGCTGCTTCGAGCTTCGCGTCTGCGCCTGCTTTCGCAGTGTTCGCAGCAGCGAGGCTGTCGAGCCCTGCGCGCGCGGCGTTTGCAGCCGCGATGATTTCTGCTTCCGTCGCCGCTTCGGCGAGGCCGAGCGCCTTTCGGAGAGCTTTGAGTTGTTCTTCGTTCATTGTTTTTGTTGGTGTTGGTTGCGTTCCGGGAAGGGAGTTGGAGGCGACGGGTGTCGCTCCGCGAATGTTGGGGTTGTTGGTGAAGCCGACCGACTTCAGCACGCGGGGATGGAATGCGCCGCGCCGGTTCGGTGCGGGCGACATGAGCCAGTAGGCCGAGCAGAATTTGTAGCGCCGATTGTCGAGGAGCTGCTGCCCTTCGGGTGTGAGCTTCACTTGCCCCCACAGCCCGGTATTGCGTGCTTCCAGCTTGTGGATCCACGCATACGCCGCTTCGTCCTGGTACGTCGCCGGGTCGGCGTCGGGATGGCCCACATAGAAGGGCAGCCCGCCGAAGAGGCGGTCGAGCTTTGCCGCCGTGCTGGTGAAGTCTGCGACCATGTTCCGCGCTTGCTCCTCGCCGAAGATTTGCAGCCCGGCAGGGTTTGGAAATTCGCCGTAGGGAGAGATGTGAATCCAGCGCCATTCGCTGCCCTGCCCTTCCACAGGCTGCACGTCCATCGCGTTGGCAGCGCCGACCAGGTTGAGAGTTGAGGGTTGAGAGTTGAGAGTATTTCTCGCTGCGATCATTTCCTTGCTCCTTTCTTTGCGCCTCCGATTGCGGCGGTGCCCATGCCGTCGCGCATCAGCGCGGCGAGTTCTTCGATCTTCATCACGGCGAGAAGTTCGGGCATCTCATTCGCCATATTCGTGGCGTGTGCCAGGACGTCCGCGTCGCTCAGCTCGCTGTTCGCAGCGAGGGTTTCGAGCTTGTCAAACCACTCCACTGCGGGTGCCAGCCATGTGCTGATGCGGCCATCCGCAAGCATCGTATCCACAAGCGCGGGCTTTTCTTTCGCGTCATTCTTCGCGGGCTTTTCTTTCGCGCCTTTCGCGCCTTTCGCGGGCATCATACCCGGCCCGGCTTGCGGCGCTGCCGTCGCGAGCAAGTCTTCTTCCGCCGCGCCTTCTTCCATCGGCACGCGGAAGTTCTCCGCGAAGGCGTGCTTTGTCACGGGCACGCCAAACTTCACCGCTGCTTCGTACGTCTTCAGCTCCGTCTCCACGTTCTGCTTTTGCAGGGTCTTGATTCGGATCTCCGCATACACGGGCGCGTCGTCGCCAAAACTCAGGGCGATGACTTTCCGCGCGAGCTGCGTTTGCAGCGTCTCGGAGAGCCACAGCGTATCGTCGTGTTCGAGCGTGTCTGTCTCGCTCTGTTGGTTGCTGGAGCCTACGCTGTCGCCCTTCTGGCTCATCGTGCCGAGGTCGCTGCCGCGCCAGAGCGAAGTGAGCGCGCGGTCGGCCCACTCCACCAAGTCTTTCATCGGCAGGTTCGCGAGGTTCTTGGGCTCTACAGGCGCAATCGTCGTGCCGGGACTCGTCACCACTGCGCCGTCATTGGCCAGCGCACCGAGCGCAGTCACAAACTCTTGCCATTCCTTCGAGCCCGGCTGCGCGTCGCTGGTTCCGTGGAGGAATGGGATGCCGAATTTCTTACACGCCGAGAGCCAGTCTCGCAGCGGCAGGCGCTTGAACATCCATGCAATCGCCGTGGCCTGCCCGATCCCATCGCACGCGCCCACGAGCCACTCCATATCATCCATTGCCTCGCCGGGCGCGCCAGGCAGCGCCGAGAAGCGTAGGTCGCCGGTCGTATTCTCGAAAAACCAGATCGGGCAGTGCCACAGTTCCGCCGTGTAAAACTCGCCGCGTGGCTGCCACACGATCTCGTGGACGCTATGATCAAACGCCAGCGCAGAGCCGAGCTGCTGGCAAAGCAGCCGCATCCCGCCCGTCTGCTTTTGGCGCAGCACATTGCGCGTGGTCAGATTGCGGAAGAAGAACGTGAGCGCCTCCACTTGCTTCCCGGCGAGGGCCACTGCTGCCGCGTCGTCTTGCGGCACGTCGTCATTCTGCGTCACTTCCCAGCCGTAGCGGGCCAGTGAGTTCAGCCGCTTCACCACACAGCCGCGCAGCTTGTCGTCGCGCCGGATGATGGTCGCCAGCGTCTGCCCAAACTCGTAGAACCAGCCATTGTCCCAGCTATCCATCCGCCGCACCAGCGCCTCGGGCGTGATGCCCTTGGTCGGGTTGAACCGCACCTGCGTATCCATGAGCACGCGCTCTGCGGAGACTTTGCGCGGCGTGGGCTTTTTCTTGGGGCTCATAGCAGGGCTACCTCCAGTCGCTGTGATTCGTGATTCGTTACGGACTCCCACGCGAATGGCTGGCGGCGGAAGGTGTCGCCGACCATCTCCGCCAAGGCGCTGTATGCGTTGGCGAGCAGTAGGTGATTCTCGCACTTATCCACGAAGTCTAGCTCGGTGGAGCCGTCTGCCTTCTTGGCGCGTTGACTGCCGACGATGAGGTGTTGATCCAGCGTCTCCAAGATAGCCGGTGCGCCGACCCCGCGCTGTGGCAGGCGCATCACGGGCTCGGTGCGGAGCTGGCCGTCTTGCACGTCCACCACGCCGTCGTCGGCGGTGAGTAGCTCTTGTGCGGCGCGGTCAATCGCGTCGTATCGGTTGCACTGGATGATGGGGTAAAACTTCGTCTGCCCGTCTTCATCGGCGATGCCGAGCTTGTGTTTGATGCCGCCGCCCGGCTGCTTGATCGTGAACTGCACGACGGCTGCACGCAGGCCACGCCACACGCCGCTTTCGCCGTCCCACACCAGCCCGCCCGGTAGCGCGATGCGGGCTTTCTCCGGCTCGTCAACGCGCGGCCAACGGATGCCTTGCAGCTCGTGAATCGCCCACACGATTTGCCGCGATTGCGTGATGAGCGGATGCGCATCCACGAACAGCGCGGAGAGCTTCATCGTGTGAAAAAGAGAGACTGCGCGGGCCACTACGTCACCACTCGCGATGCGCTCCACACGGCGCATCCGCTTCTCGCGGCGCGAGTGCGTCTCGCGGGCAAAGAACCAGCAGCGGTCGCCCATATCCAGCCCGCCGTAGCCGCTGGTGCCCTCGGCAAGTGTGAGCGACATATTGAACGGCTCGCCCGTAGCGCGGGCGCGGTCGAGGATGGCGGGCGTGATGCTCTGCTGCGTGTTCTTCGGCAGCGCGAGCACGTCGCAGCAAAAGACCGTCATGCACTCCGGGTCGCGCACCGCATCCTGCCACTCGGCCACGAACTTCGTGGCGGGATAGGCGGCGAACGCGAGCTGTGACAGCCGCCAGCTCCACTTGCGCAGGCGCACGGCATCCGGCGCGCGATGCTCCCAGCGCGGTGCGCGGCGGTTCAGCGCCTCGCCACATTGCACGCACGCAAAGTAGTAATGCGCGGTCGGGTCGTACGTCGTGGCCGTATCGTGACTACCTGCTTGTTTGAAGTCGCCTTCCCAAGTCAGTTGCGGATCGTCCGTGCGCGGTGTGCCAGTGAGCGCCACGCGCACGACTTGCGGCCATTGCTCTTCGAGGCAATGCGAATGTCCGCATTTGCAATCGAACATCTGCACGCCCTGCGAGCCTTCGTTGAACTCTTTGTTCTGCCCGGCTCCGTGGATGCGCTGCGTGCCGATGGAGAGCTTGAAGCGCAGGTCCGACGCGGACATACGGCCCTTGAGGAACTTCGAGCGTTTCTCGGGGATGTCGTCTTTCTCGTCTTCGATGACGGCATCCATCGAGAAGCTCGTGGGAATCTTGCCCATGCCGCGCACCATGCCTTGCGCTTTGCGGCCTGTCGCCGGGTCCGTGACCATGAAAGCGCCTTTGCGGTTCACCACGCGCCCGGATTTGTTGATGCTCTTGCCGAGCTGAATCATGTCGGCAAACCACTCGACTTGATCGAGCACATCGGGCCGGAACTTCGTGTCCACCATGCCCTCCACCAGATCGTCGTCAGGCAGATACAGACCCGCGCTCATGAAGAGGCACCCCGTAAGGAAAGCGATGAGGTTCAGCTCCAGAATGGATTTGCCGATTTGCGCCCCACCACACAGCGCGGCAGAGGCATCCGGGAGCGGCTTGCCCGTTGTCGAGCCGAGCACGAGGTCCACGGTATCCACGATTTCTGCGAGCCCTTCCCGGCCCGCGAACGTGTACGGGCCGTAGCTGCCGTCGCTGCATTTGACCTTGGCCTGAGTCTCCAGGAACTCGCGAAACGAACGCACACGCGGTGCGGGCGATGCGCTCTCGCCGAGCTTGTCATCCAGCTTGTCGATGAGCGATTTCATACGGCTGCTGCGACCTCCTTTTTGACCAACTCGCGGAGCCGCCGCACCAATGCCTCGCCCTCTTTGTTGCCTTTGACCTCGTCGAAAATTGCGTCGATGCCAGCATCAATCTTCGTTTGCAGGCTGGTCTTAAACTTGTCGCGGTTGAGCGCCACGGCATCGGCGGCAATCGTCACCTTTTGTTGCGAGGTTGCCGCGCCGACGACGAGCGAGAGCGCCTTGCTTGCGGCGTCCACTCCAGCGACGTCCTCGGCAAGACTTGCGTTGAGCAACGCCGTCGAAAGCAGCGCAATGTTGGCCTCCGTGAGTGCGGTCGCTTTACCGACGCGCTTGGCGATGCTGCCAGCCCGCTCATCCGCCATTGTGATCCGGTCGAGCTGTTGCGCGAAGTTGCGCTCGGCGCGCTCATGGTTCAGCCAGCGGCTCAGGCCGTCCTTGGAAATATCGACGTCGTATTCGTCGGCAAGATGTTTGCACGTGACCTCCAGCGTGTGCGCCTCGCCGAAGTCAAACACAGCACTTGCCTGCTCTGCCGTGAGACCGGAGAGCTTGGAGAGCGGATTGCGTTTGCGTGGAGTGGGCATGGCTAGGCGATCTGGTCGCGTCCGTCTGCCGTGATGCGCCACGGCGAGAGTTCGGGGCTGATGTCTTGTTCGCGCTGCCTGACGAATCCTTTGTCCGCGAGGTAGGCGAGTTCCTTGCGGATTTCCTCGGTGCCGACTTCGCGCAGGCCGCGCGCTTGCAGGCCGGTGGAGAGCATGGAGAGGGCGAGCCCATTGACGGGTGCGGCCTCCAGCATTTGCAGGATGGACAGTCGGATGAGTTGGCGGATTTCAGCGGTCATGAGGCGCGTTTGTGTTGGGCTTCGTTGAGGGCGGTCACTGCGGTGTTCGCCGCCTGGTTCGCTGTCTTCGCCGCATCGCGCACTTCGTCGCCGATGCGGTCCATCACGGCGGCGGTGCTGTCCACCTTGCTAATCAGCGCCTCAATTTTGCGGCTGTTTTCGCTTCGAAAGCTCTCAATCGCCGCCCAGATTTCTTTGTGCGCCGTGCGGTATTCTTCGCGGTCCCTTTCGTGCTCTTTCCGGTCGAGTTCCAGATGCTTGTTGAAGCTGCCTTTCGAGACATGCTCCGCTGCTTGCGACACCTCGAACGGCTGCGGGCCGACCTCCGTCTTTGTCCGCTTGCCGGTGAGGACGGCCCACGCCGTCACCGCACTGGCGATGAACGACATGGCCCCAATTGCCTTGAGTAGGAAATCGCCGTCGAGTGTGGATTGTGCGAGGAAAGTGAGCATCAGGAGACGGCGGTGTCGGGCTGGGTGACGGAATCGGCGTCGGTAAAGGGCGCGAGGGCTGTTTCGAGATGGCGGACGGTATTTCCACAGCCCGCTTCGCAGCCCATGCCGTCGAGCAAATCGGAGCAGTTGAACAGGTAGCGCCGTGCGTGGTCCGCCGCCGCAACGAGCGCCGAAAGAGCTGCCGGATGTTCGCGCGGTGAACTCGCGCGTTCTTCGTTCACAATGGGGCCGTCCGGCGCGGCCTCGCTTGCGTTGGTGTGTGGAAATTCGGGGTAACCGTGCGGCTCGATGTCGGCAGGGAGGGCGAGTTGCGGGACGGCGTTCAGCAGCGCCACCAGCGCACAGTCTGCACGATGCACGGTTTGCGGCCAATCGAGATGAACGCTTTCGGCAAACGCGGCGAATAAGCCGCTCCAATGCCCGTTGTGAGCAAAGCGAAACGCCTGCTTTTGCTCCAGTGTGAGCGAATTGAATTGTTCGATGCTCACAGCGCCACCGCCTTTCGGGGAGCCGATGCGATGCCGCCGAAGCTCCGAGAAACGGCGGCACCGCATGGCTTATGGCGTCCAAACAACCGCGCCCCACTCGGGGCGGCGGAAAGGGAGTTGCCAGCCGGTGAGAAGCGGCAACCGAGCAGGCGCGCCCCCCGTTGCGGCTGGCCCGCAGCAGCGGGGTGAAGCCCGGACAAGTGAGCATCCCGCCGCTGCGGTGAGTGAGTGCCTGCCGACGTGCGGCTGGCGAAAGTGGATGTGTGTTTCCTGTCCATTGCGGCGAACAGAATCGCACGGCGGGGCGTTTTTCGGCTACGGTCGGATGTGCGCATCCGTG
>JAYVRQ010000599.1:0-13125 GCA_043776145.1 Chthoniobacteraceae bacterium | reverse complement strand
AGTACGACGAGAAAAAAGTGAACGCGGCCTGAACGGCGAGGCTGCCCGCGAGGAAGAGCGCGACTTGATTCACATCGCGCATCCACGGCGGGAGCGTGGGCACTTTCACCGATGGCACCGCAGCATCGAGCAGATTGCCGACGAGGTACGGAAACATCAGCCCGAAGCCCATGCTGACGAACGACGCCGCCATCGCCGCGATAAACCGCCCGCGCCACGGAAGCACATAGCGGAAGAGGCCCGCGAGTTCGCGGTAGCTGGGTTTGGGATCGGCAGGCGCGGACATGGTGAATGGAAGACGGATGACGAATCAGGACGGACGCATCCGATGCACTCACATCCGCAGCAGCCGCGAAATCGGCGCAGCTATTCCTGATCGATTGGCTTCAACTCGCGAATCCACACATTGCGGAAGCGCATCGGGTTGCCGTGGTCTTGCAGCGAGATGTTCCCTTTTTCGGGATGCGGCGTGTAGGTGCCGACTTGGAGATGCGGCGTCGCGCCGGTGAGTTGCGTGTGGTTTTGCGTGAGCACGCCGTTGTGGAAGATGGTTACGAACGCGGGCGTCTCCAGCTTGTCGTCCTTGAAGCGAGGGCCGTTGAAAATGATGTCGTACACCTGCCACTCACCGGGCTTGCGCGAGGAATTTACGAGCGGTGGAGTCTGTCCGTAGATCGCGGTCGCCTGGCCGTCGGGATAGGTCGGATTGTCGAAGCAATCGAGCACCTGAATTTCGTATCGCCCGTAGAAAAACACGCCGCTGTTCCCCCGGCCCTGGCCATTGCCTTTCGGCGGCGGCGTCGCGAATTCGATGTGCAATTGCACGTCCGGCCCGAACTCTTCACGCGTCGCGAGGGTGCCCGTTCCAGCGACCACCTCGAAGTATCCATCCTCGACTTTCCACTTCGCATCCGCGTCCCCGCTTTTCCATTTCGACAAATCTTTCCCGTTGAAAAGCACGGTCGCATCGCTCGGTGCATCGACCACCATTTTATCCGGATTCCACGAGCCCGGCGTGACGATCTTCGGCTGCGGGCGCGTGCCATCGTGGACGTGCCATTTGCTGCCGGGAATGAGCGGCGTGTCCTGATGACCGAGCTTGTCTTCGACGCCGGGGCTGGCGCAGACGGCGGTGAAAACGAGAGCGCTGACGAGATGCGGAGTGGAGAATTTCATCGGGGTAATTTGGGTGAATGAACCGCGAGCATACGCAGATGCTCCCGCCGCGCGGAAAGCAGAAAAATGCAAGGAGCGGCGACATTCCTGTCGCCGACCCCACGCCTGCGCGCAGCGCGACATTCCCCGTGCGCGCACGAATTCGATTGGGCGCTTCGCGCGTTGTTTGGGGTCGGCGGTTCGGAAACCGCCGCTCCTTGAATTACTTCAGCGCGGCGAGGGCGAGGGCGATCCGGCTCTTGTGCCGGTTCGCGGCGTTCTTGTGAATGCGCCCGGTCTTCACGGCCTTGTCCACATTCGAGACAAACGCCTTCGCGCTGACCTGCGCCTCGGGCTTCTTTCCGGTCTTGATCGCGGCGCGCGCGTCCTTCAGCGAGCTTTTGACCGCAGTGAGGGCGCGGCGGTTGGTGAGGGTGCGGCGTCCCGTCTGGCGGGCGCGTTTGGCTGCGGATTTCGTATTGGCCATCTGATTGTTTGGTATTTGGTTTTTTGGAACTTGGAATTTTCCCCGAAGGGGTACCAGGGGGGAGAGTTGAACTCCCGACCAAGGGCTTATGAGTCCCCTGCTCTACCACTGAGCTACCCTGGCTAAAGGGCGGCGAACGTAGCAAAGCACCCGCGCCCGGCAAGGGGAAATCCAAGTGTGTTTCGCCAAGGGCGTGAGGGAAAGTGGAACCCGCTTGGGAGCGTCGGCATCCCTGCCGACACGGCCACTTAACGAAAAAGACCCGCGAGTTCGCGGTAGCTGGGTTTGGATTCGGTGGGCAAAAGGAAAAAGGAGCAGCGGTGCCTCGCCGCCATCATTCCGATCGCACGGCCAAAGCCCGCAAGTTCGCGACGGCTTTGCCCGGCTATGGAACAGGCTGAATGCTCACCGCGCCTCCGAGCGGATCGTCGGAAAAAAATCCGGTCCCGACATTTTGCTTTTGCAAAAGGACGCCTTGGAACGCGGCCTTCTGCGCGGAAACCGGATGAATGAATTTGCCGCTGAAAAGTCCACTGGCCGCATCAAGCGTCAGCTTCAGCCGCTCCGTATCGCGATTCACGACCAGCACGCTGTTGTCCCGCTGGATCGTAAGCGTTCGCGCGAGTGCGTCCGCCAAACCGCCATCGATCGCCGTGAAGGTGGCGTTCCCCGCGCCATCAGCGAGATCGAGCGCCCGCTCGCCAGGTCCGGGAGCGCGGTAGCGCGAACCGACGACGGAGATGTTTGTGGCAAAGCCGTCGGTAAAGCTGGCGGCGTTGCGGAGCTTCGGTCGGAACCAGTCCGCCTCCCCCGCGAAATCGCTCACCTCCGGCTCGTCGGCAAAGACCACTTCGCCCGCGAGCACGCCTTTGCCTTTTTTGTAAAGCGACGCGAAGAGCGGCCATCGCTTGTCTTTCGACAGGAAGGTTCCCTGCGTTACTTTCGTCCCATCGGCGAGAGTCAGCGCGGCGGTGATCGCTCCCGCGCGCGAAACTTTCACGACGCCGATGCCATCGCCGAGTGGTGCATTGTCCGCGGCGGCGTCTGTCGCGGAGGGAAAGACGATCGTGTAGGTGCCGCGCTCCGCCGGCTCGTTAGTCCGCTTTTTCCAAAGCGAACGATCCGCGAGCACCTCGGCGGTGAAGGTCGCGCCGGTCACCGTTCCATTTGCGACCGTCCCATCCGTGAGTTGCCCGGCGATCTGGTCGATGAGCCGCGTCGCATATTGCTGGAGCGTCAGCACGAGCGATGTGCGTCCGTTGTCGCGCTTGAATTTCACGGTCGCCGCCCCGTCTCCCGCAAATCTCCCCTGCTTGCTGAAAGTCTCGCCACCCAGCGTCAACTTCGCGGTGAACCCGCCGTCGGCCGTCGTCGCGAATTGCAGAAAGCCCGTTGTGCTGAAAGCGAACGGCTCCGCTTTCACCAGCCCGGCGTACAGACCCTTCAACGCGGTCGTGCCCACATTCGTCACCACGATGGGAATGCCCCGGCTCGCGGTTTGCAGTTCATTCGAGTCGAAAGCGATCGCCCGAATCACAAACGGCCCCGACCCCGGCGGCGTCCACGTTATCCCAAACGGTGCCGCCGCACTCGACCCGATCTTCAAATCGCCGACGAAATAATCCACGCGCGCCACGCTGCCATCCGTCGCGCCCGCCTCGACCGCGAGTTGCACACCGCCCGAGCCATTGATGCGCGCGTTGTCCGTCAAGTTGATGAGCCGCACCCGCGGCGCGATCTTCCCCGCGACCGCCGCCCCATCCGCCGTCGCGAGCGCAAAATCCGTGAGCACCACCGGAAAGAACGACGCGAACTGATCCACCGCCGTCAGCGGCACGCGAAAGACTGTCCCATTCCCCAGCGGCGCATTGTTCGGCGCACCCACCACCACCCGCAACCGTCCCGCTTCCACCAGCCGCGAATCCACGCGAAAGCTCTCCGCCTGCGTCCCCGCCGTCGCCGTCGCCGCGCTGTACGCCGCCGGATCGAACAGCACATCCATCTGCACCGCCGCCACGCTCACATCGCTCTGATACTCCACCGGCACCGCCGCGCTCGTGCCGCCCTGGAGTTCCAGTTCGCCGATGGTCAGAGTGGTCACAGCGGACGCGCTGGTCGTAAGCGCGAGCGCGGCTGCGAACGCCAGCATCGCGCCACGCGAACTTCGAGAATGTTGGATTGCTTTCATGGTTTAAGAAGCAGGCCGATTCACGCGCACCAATTTCCCGTGGAGATCGCGCTCAATGTTCAGCCGCTCGAAGATTCGTGAGGCTTGGCCAATGAAGTCTGCATCGAATTTACAAGCCACTATTCCAGCGTGATTCGGATTCGCCCGATGCAGTCGGAAGAAATGCTTTCGATTCAAAGTCAGCACTGCGCGGTTCTCGCTTATAGCAAAACGCAGCACCTCTTCGTCCGGCCACGACTGCCCGGCACGCCCGGTTTCCTGCACCGTCGCCACATCGGAGCCGAGCCGCCGTAATTCTTCTACGACTGGCAGTGGAAAGTTCTCGTTGGAATACATGCGAAACACGGTGCGTCAGTCGGCTTCGTTTTCGGCGATATCCCGCTCGATTTCTTCGCGGTGCCCGCGGTGATAAGACCACGCATTCGCCAAATCCTCCGCGCGCAACGTGGGATAAGATCGCAGCACCTCCGCCTCGCTCAGCCCCAACTGCCGCGCCCGCACCAGCACCCACACCGGAATTCGCGTCCGGCTAATGCAAGCCTCACCGCCGCAAACTGCCGGATCGCTATCGATTCCAGGAAAACTTTGCCCCAGATCGCGCGCCACCTTTTGCAGCAACGCCGCCTTCTCTCCCGGTGTCAGCGTGTCGGCAGCGGCTTCGATTTCTGCAAGGGTGCTCATGCCGGCGGTTCCTCCCGGAGAACACAGGTTTCCTCAGCCGCGAGCTTCCGGCGCGTGGCACGGATTTCGGCGATGATTTCATTCTCCGGTTGCGCGTCGATTTCTTCCCAATCGGGGAGCGGTAACTTCATGGGCGCTTCTCCATCAAAAGAAATCACCGCATGTCCCGCCGCCATCCATCGCGGCTGACCCGCACGGCAATGGTCCCCCAGCCGACGCAAGTCGCCGCCGCACTCGCGCACGAGCGCGTCGCGTGTGCTGCGGATTTCATCGAGCAGTTCGTTGGCGTTCATGGCTCTCAGATTCCCATCAAGATCGCTGGGGTGCAAATGAGCGGGCACTCATACCCAGCCTCGTGGCAAACAGCCTCCAGACGGCGGCGGCTGAAGACATTCGCGATGTGCCGGCAGTTCCAAGTCAGCAGGAAGTTCATCGCGTGAACCGTCGCGAGCGCGATGTGGTCCGCATCCGGTGCGACTTCGGGCGGGATGATTCCCCGCTCGACGATTTGCATCGCGAGCGCGTCCACCGCCGGAGTGTGGGCGAGTTGCGACAATCCCGCCAGCGCCTCCAGCCGTGCTGCCGCCATTACCTCGTCGCCAGCCGACGCTTCTTCCAGCACCAGTTCGGAAACGAACAACTCATATCTTCCTCGCTCCTTGTCCCACCACTCGCGCGTCAAATCCTGATCCAAAGCCAGCCGCTCATTCCGGCTCCGTCGCGCGGTGAGGTAGCTCGGGATCGTGGTTTCGAGATAGAGCTTCGGGAGGCTCATGCGCGTTTAGTTCACGGTGTAGTCAGCGAATCCTTGGATCGTGCCGGTGCCGGCGGGGACGGTGGCGGTGAAGGTCGCGGTGCCGTTGCTCAGCGTAACGGCGGCGGCACCTTGCGCGGGGAGCGCGATCACGCCGCCGCTGGTGGTGATGCGCAGTCGCACGGGGGTTCCGTTCGGGATGCCGGTGGCGGTCACGGTGACGGTAATCTGGCCGGCTTGGGTGAAGACGACATCGGGCGTGGTGAGGCTGCCGGTCGGCGGTTGCACGACGTTTTGGCCGGCGACGCTGGAGACGATGAGTTGCCCCTGCGCGGTGGGCGCGAAGGTCGCCACCGGTGCCGCGCCCGAGGCGGGGATGCTGTTTGCATTGCCCGCCAGTGAGCGGAAGAAACCTTCGATGCGGATGCGGCCCGTTGTATGCACGTCAATCGTGCCGGAGCCGGTGACGCGATCGGCCACCAGACGAACTGCGCCGCCAGAGCCGGTGCCTCCGTTGTTACCGAGATTCGGCGAAAAAAAGCTCCCTGCCCCTTGGGATTTGACTGACCCATTGACGATTATATCCTTGGAACTTGCGATCAGGATAGCTCCACCGCCGCCACCGCCAGCGGGTCCGTTGTAACTGGGACCTGATGCGCTGCCACCGCCACCCGAACCGCCTATCAATGGTTGAATGTAGGCGTTGCCATACGTCGTCTTGTAAGTCGCGGCACCGCCAGCTTGGCCATTGGCCGTACCCGGCAGACCACCTCCCGGCCCTTGTCCGGGTTGTCCAACATAGGTATTGGAGACATCAAAGCGCGTCCCTCCAACTCCGCCATCGAATCCGCCCGGTCCGCCCTTCCCGACATTCTCAGGTAAGTCGGTGCCCGTTGAACTGCCACCGCTCACATCCACGATGCCGTCGATCTGTACATTCTCCGTGGCGAGCCAGACGGCGGGAGTGTTACCGGCGTTCTTCTTAAAAGTCACGGTCACACCCGATGGCACGGTGATCGACGTAAAGTTCCAAATGCCAGTGGCCCGCGCCGTCATATCAAAAGGATATGTCGTGCTGGCTTTGAACGACCAGTTCGTGCCATCCCATTCCCAAGTATCGCCGAGATAGCTGCCATAATAAGAGCCGCCAAAGAGCACAACGCGTTGTCGAACCGAATCGAATGCGAGAGCGTGGTAAGTGCGAACAAGCGGTGCCGTGGCAGGGGATTTTTGCGTCCAATTAGTTCCGTCCCATTCCCAAGTGTCCCCGAAATCGACACTATTGTTTTCCCCACCGAAAAGAACCACGCGCTGACGGGCTGAATCGTAGGCCAGAGCGTGGTTGCTGCGAGCGGACGGAACGGTGTTCGGTGTTTTCTGCGACCAGTTCGTGCCATCCCATTCCCAAGTGTCGCCCAGAGACGAGCCACCGAAAAGCACGACCCGCTGGCGGGCCGCATCGTAAACCATCGCATGTCCAAAGCGGGCCGAAGGAGCAGCGGTTGGAGTTTTCTGCGACCAATTTGTTCCATCCCATTCCCAAGTGTCACCCAGACTCGGGGCACCACCAAAGAGGACTACGCGCTGGCGTCCAGAATCATATGCCATTGCGTGCTGGTAGCGAGCCGGCGGTGTGATGCCCGGAGCTTTCTGTGCCCAATTCGTGCCATCCCATTCCCATGTGTCACCGACGGCACCGCCATTACCAGCCCCGCCGAACAATACGACGCGCTGGCGCACAGAATCGAAAGCTATAGCATGGAGATAACGCCCATTCGGCGTTGTTGCGGGAGTTCTGCTCGTCCAATTCACACCGTCCCATTCCCGCGTGCTGCTAAGGAACGCACCGTTATTCCCTCCGAATAGCAGTACGCGCTGGCGAGCCGCATCGTAGGTCATAGCATGACCGAACCGCGCGCTTGCGGTCGTTGGAAACGTCAATGCTCCATCCGCCCCGGTTGAACCGCTGGAATATGGGAGGTCAGCATTTTGCGAGAATGCGGATGGCAGCAGCAACAAGAGTGGGCAGATCGCGGCGAACAACGTGCGGCCTTTTGAAAACATGCCAGCAGTCCGCTGCAACAAGCCTGAAAGGCTGAAATTCGACAGCCCAGGGCAACGCCCTGGGTTCCCGGCAATAGCGAGATCAAGCCCTGAAAGGGCGCAAGAATCCGATGATAGCTTGATGTTCCGCCCTTTCAGGGCTGATACCATTTCCGACTCCAACCCAGGGCGTTGCCCTGGGCTGTCGAATCTCGTCCTTTCAGGCCGCAGGAAGATCGGTTTGCAAACAGGCTCTGGCAACCTTGGATTCACGTTCTGAAATGCGGTGTTGGTTTGTGTGTTCATGGGTTTTTGCGGTAGCTGACGATGCCGGTGGAAATCTGGAGCACGGTGCCGGTGTCGAAGCCGGCGTTTTGGGCGTTGAGGTAGCTGACGGGAGCGGAACTGATGGTGAGTTGCGCGCCGGGGAGCGAGAGGTCGTTGAGTGCGTTGAGATAGCTGACGGGGGCCGAATTAATGGTGACGAGTGCGCCGGGGAGTGCGATCTCGGTAAGCCCATTCAGGTAACTGACCGAGGGAGAAACGAGAGTGATCGTCGAGCCGGGCAGGCGGATCTCGGTGAGACCGTTCAGGTAGCTGACTGGCTCCGACTCGATGACGATGAGCACGCCGCTGCGCGAGATCGGGCTGGTGCCGCTGGCGATTTCCGTGGCGTCGTCGAAGCCGTCGCCGTCGCTGTCGCTGCTGAATGGGTTGGTGCCATTCGCGGCTTCCTGCGCGTTGGTGAGTCCGTCGAAATCGGGGTCTTCGTCCTTGTCGGGCGTGCCGTTGCCATTGCTATCCGCGCGGCCTGGGTCGAAGCCGTAGGCGATTTCAAAGGCATTCGGCAGCCCGTCGCGATCGAAGTCTTCGTTGCCGTCGCGGACGCCGTTGCCGTTCGTGTCGGGATTGTGCGGATCGAGTCCGAGCGGCGCTTCGAGATCGTCGGGTACGCCGTCGCCATCGGAATCCAGAAAGCCAAACACGCGGAACTGCGTCTCCACCGCAGCCGCGATGACATTCCCCGCGAGATCGGCCAGCGGCGCGCTTACGGTGAGCCGGTAGAGATTCGGCGGCAAATCCTGCGGGAAGGTGAGGAACGCCGTATTCGTCGTGTCGCGATAGCTCAGCGCGCCGCCTGTGGGAGTGACATCATCCGCCGTCCCCAGCGAGCCATCCGGCCCCGCGCCGATCAGCGCAAACGTCGCCACAGTGAGCGTCGCCGGATCGATCGGTTCATTGAACGTCGCGCCCACCGTCCGAATGCTCCCGGTGAACGAACCCGGCGGCGGGATGAACTTCGACACCCGCGGCGGCGTGGCGTCTTTCACCAAGCCCACCGTCAACTCCTGGCTCCAGGTCGAATTCCCGCCCGTATCGAAAGCGCGCGCCCGCACGGTGAAGGTGGTCTTCGTCGGCGTAATCAGCGGCGTGATAAAGCGATGCTCGAACGGGAAATTCCCATCCGTGATCACCAGCCGCCCATCGACATAAAACTCGACGTTCCGCACCTGCACATCGTCGGTCACGAGCGCGGTCACTCGGGCAAGCTTTCCCTCCTCCGCTTGCAGACCACCGCCGACTACGCTGAAGAAGCTCGTGCCGATGCTGATGGTCGGAGGCACACCGAGCGTGTCGTAGGCTTTGTAGTTCACGACAGTCAGACCGGCGTCGCCGTCGGCCACGTAGGCGAGACCGTTGTAGATGGAGACGGCTTCGGCCTGGCCCGGTGTGATAAACGAAGTGAGGAACTGCGATCCAGTGCCATTCGCGCCGAGGTTGTAGAGATCGAGGTTGGCCTTCGCGCCAAAGAAAACGCCCTCAATGCCCACTCCCAAGCCCGAGCCCGTAGGTAGCATTTGCCGCCAGCCGAGTTGCTGTGTGGAGATCGTTTGCATCACAGCGGGATGCAGCGGGTCGGCGAGCGAGAGGATCGTATAGCCACTGGCATACGGCGCGTAGGCCAGGCCGCCACCCGCGAAGAGTCGCAGCCGTCCGCCGCCCGAACTGCTGTTGACGGGCGCATTGCCCGCCACGCTCATTCCCGCCGCGATCTCGACTGCGTAAACGCGGCTGGCAGAGCGCACATATAGCACAACACCCGCGAGCGAAAGATCGTAAATGGCTTCACCGGAGACTTGAATCCGCTCCACCTCCACGCCAGTCGCCATGTCTATGGCAACTAGCTGCCCATTGCTCATTCCAGCGTAGGCAACTCCTCCTACCGCAGCCACCGCATTCGGCGTACTACCAAGGTCAAATTGGTGCGTCACGCGCACATTGGAAAGATCAGTGAGATCAAGCAGTGCAAGACCGGAACCCGCAGCCACGACACGCGCGCCATCAATGGCGACAGCGCCCGTTGAGCCCGGAAGCGGAATCTGCGCAACACGAACCGGATTCAAACTACTGCCGGCGTTGAAGACCGAAACTCCGGCGCTGGCGTCGGCAATCAAGACGACGTTGTTTAGCGTGGCGATGTCAGTTGCATGACCGGGAGTATCGACCGTTGCAGTTACGCCGGTTCGCACTGCCAATCCAGTCAAGGGATCGGTGCCTTGTTGCACCTCTGTCCGGTCGGAGACTCCGTCACCGTCGGTGTCCGCACGATTAGGATCGGTGCCAATAATACCCTCGGCGTCATCTGAAAGGCCATCGCCGTCGGCGTCCACCTGCGTGTCAACGGAGAGAATGCTTCCAGGAATACGAATAAGACTTCCGTTGCCCGCTGTTCTAAAGCCAGTTATCGCAGTCTCCAGAGAACTAGCTCCGAGATAATGGATAACGTAGCGCGAGTTGGGTGCAAGAGCGATTTGAGGTAGCCTGCTGTCATTTCCGAGAGTGCCGCGTCGAACTAGTCCCGAGTCTAAATCTTGAAGTTTGTAAAAGAGATTTTTCTCGAGACGGCTATTCGCGTTGGAGACTTTGTTTTGCTGCATAATGGCATCGTCGGCACCAAAAACGAATGCATCAAAACTCGTAACCCAACCGAGAGCTTCCAATCTACGCGCAGACGCCACCACATCCGCTGCGGCACGAGATATGGCAGCAACATTGATGGCGCTCTGAGGCAAAGTTCCGGCAGCGAGCTTGTCCAAGCGATCAACCAGCGCATCGACTTCCGATTCCGAAAGATGGCTTGGCCTTGCGATTTGCTTAATTGCGATCCGCTCTTCAATGGAAATGCGACTCTGGGCAGGGCTTGAGTCTGCTGTGCTTTTCTGAAGGCTTTCTAAAAGAGCATAAAGCCGTTGAAGATCGTCAGCGGACTGTATGGCAGCGATCCGGTCATTACCAAGAATCGCTACAAATAGTCGCGATGAAGCCTCAGATAGTTCAAGTTGTTCATAATAGATGTTTCGCCTCGCAATGTTATTCCGCCTCAAGTGTCCACCGAACACGTGTGCTTGAAGACAGGCATCGTAATCGTCGTGTGCCAGTCCAGTTGAGAACGCGCAATCATACGCGAGGCTAATTGGACTTCCAAAAAACGGCACGCAACCAATCACCGTTCCCGTGAACTGGGATAGAAGAGTTTTTTGCCATCCGCCCGGGTCAATTGTAACATCGGCAATCGTTCCAACAATTCCCTGGCCGATGCTGATAACACAGCCAATAATCGGCACTACTTTCGGAATCGATAGCCCTGCGGATAATCCACACTGCGACCACGCGCTGATCAGTAGTTTGCGCTCAGTCGCGCAAGGATCAGCGGCACCCCCAGGATTTTGTGTCGCGCCGCCGCCATCTGCCGCTGCTCCAGGTTGCGCTCCATGCCACCCCGGTTGCCTCACTCCAACGCCTACATCGGTAACAATGAAGTTCCCATCATCCGTCACCGTCATCGGCCCAGCGATTTCCCAAGCGCCTTTGTCATGGTTGTAACTCCATAGCGCGCTCTTTTCTCCCGGCTTCAACTTCACCCCGGTCACCGGGTCGGGCAGGTTCGGGAACTTGACGGGGACGGGCCGGTCGAAATTGGTGGCGCCGTCGGTCTGGATGCTGATGTCGAGGACGTGGTTCAGGCCGGGCGGGAGCGGCTCGGGGAGTCGATCGGAAGCGACGGGGGCGAGGCCGACTTTGCCGCCGCGCGTGCCGTCGTCGGCGAAGAGGCTGTTCGCCGGGACGTAGATTTCGACGCCGGCGAGCGCGGGGTTGGCGGCGATGACGGAGGGGGCGAAGCCGATGGTGGTGGGCGTGGTGGCGCTGACGGGTTTGAGGGTATTGGCCGGGACGAGCGGGAGGTAGATGGTGCCGGTGCCGACGGCGAGGTTGTCGAGTTTGCCGGGCTGCGTTTCCCACGCTTTCACGATGTAGGGATAGTAGGCACCGTCGGGGAAATGGCTGACGGGACAGGTGCGACCATCGACTTCCACAAAGAAACGCCCCGCGGGACAGGGCGTGAGCGCGAAGGAGCCGTCGGCGGCGGTGAAGGTCTGGAGCGTTTCGCTGCCGACGACGCGGACCAAGGCTCCGGCGAGCGGGGTGTCGGCGCCGTTCGCGGCTTTTTCCGAAGCGAAGACGCGGCCGATGATGCCGGTGCCGGGGACGGCGGTGATGGGGGCGGTGTCGTAGGTGAAGGTGAGGATGCCGCCGGTGGCGAGGTTGTTGGCGGCGGGGTCGATTTGGCGTTCGAGGAGGTCGTTGATGCCGACGCCGTCGAAGGTGACGGTGACGCGGGTGCTGGCGGGGACGGGTTCGAGGAAGAAGAGGGTGGCTTTGGTGCGGTCGCCGGAGAGTTCGACGCGGGTGAGGAGCTTGCGTCCGCCGGCTTCGGCCTGGAGGTCGCCGGGAGTTTGCGTGTTGGCGTCCCAAGTGGTGAGCGTGGCGTTCACCGAGAGGGGCATGGTGAAGCGGACGATGACTTCGCGCGTGAGGGCGACACCGCTTTCGCCGGCAAAGGGCGAGGTTTCGCGGATGCTGGCGAGCGGGAGCGTTTTGGCGGGGTTCGCGCCGACGATGACATGGATGAGGGCGACGGCGTCGTCTTCGTTGAGGAAGCCGTCGCCGTTCACGTCGGCGAAGGGGAGGAGGTTGGCGGAGAGCGTTTTGGTGCCGCGGATGTGGGCGCGGAGGCGGGTGAGGTCATAGACGTTCACGAGGCCGTCGCCGTCGAGGTCGCCGAGGATGGTGGGGGCGGCGGAGAGGGTGTCCACGAAAGACACGAAAAGCGCGAAAAGGAAGACGAGGAGGCGGGCGGTTTTGGGAAACCGCCTGACGCTCTGCGACCGAATCTGGAGGGACGCGCGATTCATTTCAGACCGATGGATGACTGGCGAGAGGAGTATCGGGTGGGTGTGAATGCGGCAAGATTGTTTTGCGGTGGATGCGCGGGTGTGGCTGCGACGGGGCGTCGCAGCCACACAACGCTTGCGACGCCTGATTCGGGACCGCTACGGTGTGAGGGATGCGCAGGGTGCTATTCTTTATGATGATGTGGTTGTGGTTCGTCGCTTTGGCGCACGCGGGAAATGCCGTGCTGGAATGGAACGAGGCGGTGCTGGCGGCGCTGAAAAGGGATGCGACGGCACCGCTGCTCGTGGCGCGCTCGCTAGCGATCGTGCATTTGGCAATGCAGGATGCGGCAGGGAAAAAGGGGGACGAGACGGCGATGGCGGAGGCGGCGTTTGCGGTGGCGATAGTTTTGCTGCCGAGTCATCGCGCGGAGTTTGAAAAACTGCGGGAGCGGCGCGTGACCTCCGCGTCCGCAGTGGCTCGCGGCGAGGCGGCGGCGCAGCGCATTCTCGAAGAGCGCGCGAATGACGGGAGCAGTATGCAGGTTTCCTACATTCCCAAAAACGAGCCGGGGCAGTGGCG
>JAYVRQ010000598.1:0-3744 GCA_043776145.1 Chthoniobacteraceae bacterium | reverse complement strand
TCACCGTCCTGTGGAATTTCAATGGCACGAACGGCGACTATGCCCAAACGGGACTCACGCTCGGGCCGGACGGAAATTTTTACGGCACGACCCGCTTCGGCGGCACGACGAATGTGGGAACGCTTTTCCGCATCACCCCGGCTGGCGCGCTCACGGTGCTTCGCTCGTTCACAGCCGCGGCGGGATCGAATCCGCTGAGCGGTGTCGTCGTGCATAATGGGCTGCTCTACGGAGTCGCCGGGTCAGCCTACAACACGCAGGTGCAGATATTTTCGCTGACCACGGCGGGTGCATACACGAGTCTGGCGACGTTCGACGGCCTGAATCGCGGCACTTTTGCCAAAGGCGGCATGGTGCAGGCGACCGACGGGAATTTCTATGGCACCACGGAGGGCGATGGCGGCGTGGTTTACCGGTTCACTCCAGCCGGGGTGCAGAGTGTCGTCGTGCGGTTCACGGGGTCCAATGGATACACCCCCGAAGGCGCGCTCATCCAGGGGAGCGATGGCAATCTCTACGGCGTGACGAGCAGCGGCGGCGCGAATTCCAAAGGCTGCATCTTCCGCCTCACGCTCGCCGGCCAGCACACCGTGCTGTACAGCATCGCCGGCACGGGGTCGGTTTTTTTGAGGGGCGGGCTGGTCGAGGGCGACGATGGAAATTTCTACGGCGCGCTCTCGCAGAACGGCAGTGCCAACAATGGATCGATCTACCGCATCACGCCGCAGGGCGTTTTTTCCATCGTGCATGACTTCACGACCGCGACATCCGCCACCGAAGGTGGCGGTCCCTGGGGTCCGCTGCTGAAGCTGCCGGGAGGAAATTTCATCGCCTCGACGACCTTTGGCGGCGGCGGCGATGGGGAGGGGACGATCTTTCGCATGACGCCGCAGGGCGTGGTGACGGTGCTCACGCGCCTGTCCTACGCTACTTATCGGGTGAACGGCGGATTCCTGCTTGGCCCCGGTGGCGATTATTTTGCCACGGTGCAGTACGCGGGCGGCAGCGACAATGGGGCGATGATCAAATGCACGCCGGCCGGGGTGCTCAGTGTCGTTGCGTCATTTTCCTCGGCAAATGGGGAGACGCCGCTCGCAGCACCCGTGCTCGGGCGCGACGGCAATCTCCTCGGAACGACCAGCAGCGGGAATCCGGCCCCAGGCGTCGTCTATCGCATGACGTCCGTGGGAACGGAAACCGTGCTCCACAGTTTCGCCACCGGCGACGGCGCCACGCCCGTGACTCCGCTGACGATTGGCAGCGATGGCGCGCTCTACGGTTCGACCTCCGCTGGCGGAATCGGCGGCGGCGGCACGTTGTTTCGGATCGTGGTTGCGCCGATCGTCACCACAGTGCCCGCGACCAATTTGCTCGGAAGTGCCGCGACGCTGAATGCAACGGTCAATCCAAACGGAGGAGCGACAACCGCGGTTTTCAATTACGGTCCGAACACGGGCTACGGCACGACGACGTCCATCCAAAATATCGGCGCAGGTGGAAGTGCGGTCGCCGTGTCGCAGGCGATCACCGGCCTGACTCCGCACGCGCTCTATCACTTCCGGGTGAACGCAACCAACCCTGACGGCACCACTCTCGGCAGCGACGCCACATTTACCGTCCCGAACACTCCGCCGACCGCACCGAACGGCACGACCACCGCGACAGCAGGCCGCCAGAAAACCGCCGCGATTAGTTTCCCGGCGACGGATGCGGACGGCGACGCGGTAGCCATCACGAGCGCGACAGGGGGCGCGAATCTGACGGTGAACAGCTTCACGGCGACAACCGTCACCTTCACGCCTGCAAATACTTTCACGGGCGATGCGACATTCAACTACACGGTGGGCGATGGGTTCGGCGGCAGCGCCACGGGGACGATCACTGTCACGGTCAGCGCCAATTCTCCCCCGGCGGGCGGCACTTTTTCCTTCGCGCCGAACACCGGCATCTATCAGGGCGACGCGCTCACGCTGACGGCCGCAGGCTGGACTGATGCCGATCTGCCGCTCACCTACCAGTTCTTCCTCGGGGCCGCGGCGCTCAACAGCCCCGGCCCGGCCGGCACTCTGAACATCAGCGCACCCGCCAGCGGCACTTACACGTTGAAAGTCCGCGTCAGTGATTCCACAGGCTTGTTCACCGAGACGACGCAGCCGCTCAACGTCATCGCGTTCACTTCCATCGAAAGCTGGCGCTACGCAAATTTTGGCTCCTCTGCCAATACCGGCA
Source organism: Chthoniobacteraceae bacterium (assembly GCA_043776145.1). Lineage (GTDB taxonomy): Bacteria > Verrucomicrobiota > Verrucomicrobiia > Chthoniobacterales > Chthoniobacteraceae > JANLQB01. Next base: position 1,515 of record JAYVRQ010000598.1, on the reverse strand, counting down.
ATGCGGCCGATGCGGCAGACTGGGATCATGATGGCATCACGAACCTGATGGAATTTGCTTTCGGCACGGATCCAAAATCCGGCACTTCAGGTCCGGCGTCTTTGACTTACAATGGAACTTTCGCTGGCGGCGGTAACATCGCCGCCACCGGCCAGCCGATCACGAGATCCGCGGGCATCGTCAATGGGGTGGATTTCCGCGCACTGTTCGTTCGACGCGTGGATCATCTCACGGCGGGACTCACCTACACCCCTCAGTTCAGCGCCGACATGGCGACGTGGCAGGATAGCACCGCCACACCGTCCGTCCTCGCCGACAATGGCACCTACCAAATCGTCAGCGTGCCATATCCGTTCTTCATCGGCGGGAAAAAGGCGCGCTTTTTCCACGTCCAGATCAGCATCACTCCGTGAGAACCAGCCCTCATTCCACTTTCAACACCATTGGCATCATGAAACGCCTCTGCGCGGTCTTCCTCCTCGCCCTGCTCACCGCCGCCGAACCCGTCGGGGCTGCTGTGGTTTACAGTGGCGTGCAAAACATCGCCATTCCCCAGAATTTCAACGGCGTCTATTTGAACATCGTCAGCGGAACCACGGCCTTTTCACAGCCCGATACATGGAACACCGCGCCGTGGCTGAATCCATTCTTCGGCGGCGTGGGCATCGCGAACAGCGCCCTGCTGATGCCCGTGATCACCGGCGCGGATCAGATCGTGAATCTCCCCGCGCTGACGAGCATCGGCAGCGGAAGCAACTTCGCACTCGGCGAAAGCGGTTCAGCGACACACACCGGCCCGGCGGCGAATCAATTCCAAGCCGGACTCCCGGGATTTATCGGCTACAAATGGCAAATACCGGGCGGCAGTGCCGACTACTACGGCTGGCTCCGGATCAATGTGAATAATGGCGGGGCAGGCACGATCATCGACTGGGCATATGACAACACCGCCGGAACGGGCATCGACGCCGGAATAGGTTCGCCGATTCCTGTTCCAGAGCCGGCACAAGCGTGCCAATTCATGCTGCTCGCGAGTTCGGGCGCGGGGCTGCTTGCGCGTCGGCGCCGACGCTGAGGCCCGAGCTTTGGGTTTACGCAGCAGCGGCGGAGTCCTCGACAATCTTACCGTCGCGCATGTCGAGATGACGATCACCGCGCTTCGCCAGATTGCGATCGTGAGTCACCACGACGAGCGTCTTTTTCTCGGCGCGCACGAGATTTAGCAGCAATTCCACGATGCTGCCGCCCGTCGCGGAATCGAGATTGCCCGTCGGCTCATCGGCAAAAATCACCTCGGGATTATTGATGAGCGCGCGCGCGATGGCCACGCGCTGCTGCTCGCCGCCACTGAGTTCCGCAGGCAGATGCTGGAGCCGTTCACCGAGGCCCACGCGTTCGAGTGCCGACTGCGCTGCAGCCTGCTTGTCCGAGCCGCCGATGAGCGCGGGCAGCATCACATTTTCGAGCGCGGTCAACTCGGGCAGCAGGTGATACGCCTGAAAGACAAAGCCGAAT
>JAYVRQ010000597.1:0-13192 GCA_043776145.1 Chthoniobacteraceae bacterium | reverse complement strand
TGTGCGTCGCATCCCATTCCTCGCGCGAACGCACATCAATCAGCCGCGCCTTGCCCGCCTTCGCCAGCTCTGCGGCATCCGTAGGCGCGACCCGCATTTTCTCATCCGCATCGTGCGCCGCGAGGATCGTCTGCACCACTTCGTCCACCGCGAGATTGTTATTCCGCACGCACACCTGCGCGAGCGTCTCCGTGGGATTGAAGCCGCAGTTCGAGCAACCGCCGATGTGATAGCTGCGGAAGAGCGCACGCTGCGCCCCCGGAAAGAGCGACAGGAGGTCGCCCATGCTGGTCTGTGGATCAATCGTGGCAGTCATCGGGCGCGGAACGTAGTGCGGGCATCCCGCGATGGCAACTGCCGCCGCACCCCAAGGAGCCGGGGCGCCCTCGCCCCGAGGATCAAAGTGGGGCAATGGCGCCCCGGCTCTTTGGAAGGCGGCCATGCTTTTTGGTGAACGCCTTGAGATGGATTTACCAAGCCATCAATGGCTGGGCTATTTTCGAAGAAGCTGATTTTTGCGCTTTCTCTAGCCGCTTCCCGAGAACGAGGCTCCTCAAAACATGCTCGCCGAAGTCGCCCAAGCACTCTTGGAGATCATTCTCCAAGTGATACTGGAATTTGTCTGTTACTTCGCAGGTAGGCTGGTCGTCGCGGTCTTCACGCTTGGCCGCGTCCGGTGTGAGACATTCGACGAGGAATCTCCTTGGTCCGGCAGGTGGCGTATTATCGGGAGAGACGCAGACGGAGTTTTCCTCACGCCGGGTGCGACATCATTTGTCGGATTCCTCGCGATTACCGCGGTCGTCCTTTGCATTTTCTATCGCCGCTAGTGACCGTCTCTGAAATGACAGCAACGCATAGCCGTTGATCTCAACGAGCTGTCCGGGAGGGGTCTCAGTTTTTAAGCGCGAGAAGATGGGAACGGGAAACCCAGCGCAGTTCATTGAAGCCGGATTTTCTCAGCAACGCCTTCATTTCTTTCACAGCGTCATCCAATCCTCTCTTGGAAAGCATTGCAAAATGGACTTCGCAAAAGACCTTTCGACAACGCGGGGATGCGAGGACCGTTGTCATTCCCCGGAGTACTTCACCTTCGTAACCTTCGACATCCAATTTGATGAAATCCGGGGCCGGAGACTCCCCTTTTCTGACAAGCGCATCGCCGGACGTGACCGCGACCGTGATGGCATTCGCGGGAGCTGGATTCCCGCCAAGAATCAGACTGCTCTCCGGGCAAAGCCGGTCGGCCTTTTCCATCTGTGCTTCACCCTCGCAATCTGCAATCGCAAGCTGCAAAGGCTTGCAATTTTGCAGCATGAGCAAGGCGACATTTTCAGAGAGTAATTGGAAGTTTTGTGGATTCGGTTCAAAACTGAAGACCTTGCCCTCAGCCCCTACGAGCTTCGACGCCAGCCAGGAATAAAATCCTGCGTTTGCGCCGATGTCCCAGACAATTTCTCCAGGTTGAAGGTACTTCAGGAAAACCGCCATCGTCGGTCGCTCGTGCTCGGAACGCGCCAGGGACAGGAAGTGCGCGTGAGACGATGGCAGCGAGACCTGCCTGCCATCAAAGCGAATCAAAACCTCGGGCGGAACGACCTCCACTTGATAGTTGCAAATCCCAGCCGTGCGGCGGCCTTCGAGCCATAATACCAATGGGTTGATCCATCGAACTAGCCCGTGCTTCCGAACCCAGTTTCTCAAATTCATACTCATCAATCATTCAACGCAGAATTTTTCATTTGTGGCAACTTTTTCGACTTCGGCGGTCTTGCTTCGTGATGTGCTCACCCGCCTTCCTTCTAGGACCGACTGGCGGCTTTGACGAGCCGCCGATCAAATCCGCTTGCCGACGACAGACACGAGAGTGATGCCTCAGTTTCCGTGTTCATCCCTCTTTCCCGTGGACATTCCTCCCATTGCATCGGCGCGGCGCGCTTTTTTACAGTCTTTGAGGGAATGCTGATTCAATCACCGACGCAGAAGCCGAAGTTTTTGTGCGGGGAAATTTTGTCCACGGAATACACCAAGAACACGGAATACTGCGGGCAGGCTTGCCATTTTTTCCGTGTCCTTTCGTGTCTTCCGTGGACATCTTGATTTAATCAGCGGTTCCCTAACAGCTTGTTGAAATAGCCTCACGCAAAGGTCGCGGAGGACGCGAAGGGAATTTTCTTCAGGGAACTTTGCGCCCTTCGCGTCCTTTGCGTGAGGCATTCCCGGGCTTTTTCAACAGACTGCTAAGAGTGTGTAACGAACGTCTCATTTCAACGCAGAGGCGCAGAGGTGGGATGAGAGTCTCGCAGAGGAAAAACATTAAATCCTTCAGCGTTGCTCTCAATTTTACTCTGCGCCCCTGCGTTCAAATATGACGTTGCAACCGCTGAAAGCCGGTCTTGTGTGGCGGAAGCTCTGGATTGTGGAACGCGGAGACGCAAAGAAAATGGAGTAACTCTCCATGCCTTCGCTCTGGACGCTTCTCATCGGGTTCTCGTCATTGCAAAAGTCTCCAGCGAAAATGAGAAAGCCCTTTGCGATGACCCGTCATCATCGTGATTTATTTCTTGATTTAGTCGGCGGGGCTAGGATGAAGTGCAGATGTGTTAGTCAGCTTTCCATCCAGTGATGACACTCTCGGGTTCCGTGGCCGCCGCCGTGGTTTGGCGGGGCGGGATGCAAGGGGCGTGTGAGGATTTCAATCGCATAGAAGACCCAAACCAAAACAACAGCCCAAAACCATGAGCATCCTCGCAATCAATGACCTCGCGCTCGAACTCGTCGCCCGCGACTTTAGCAACGGCCACCCGGCCACGAATGCCGGACCCACCAAGACATCCCGCGCTCTCGCGATCATCCATCTCGCTGGACACGACGCGTATGGCAACGTCAGCGGCAAGCTGACGCCCAAGCTCCCCGGTCTGCCGGCGGTGCCTGGAGCCGTGACAAACACGCAGGCCAATGCCGAAGCCGCGCTCGCTGCCGCTTCGTTGCATGCTTGTGCGGCGCTTTACCCGGATGATGCCGCATTAATCTCCATGAGGGGCGCGACGATCACTGCGGGAGCGAATCCTGCGGCGCTGGCTTATGGCACTGCGGTGGGTGACGAATGGATTGCCGCCCGTACCATGGATGGTTCCGAGTTGCCTCTGGAGGATCTAAACTATGGGCAGGCAGCAGGGGACCATCGTCCCAACCCGCTCGACCCGACCCAAACCCAGCATGGGCCTAACTGGGGAAAGGTGAAGCCGTTCGTGCTTGCGAGCGTGGCCGCCGATGCGCCGCTGGCGAAGTACCCGGCGCTGACGAGTAAGGATTACTACGAGAATTTCAAAGAGGTGAAGGAGTGCGGGAAGGCAGACCTGCCGTTTCGCACTGCGGCCTTTCGGCATAAGGCGGCGGTGGGTATCTATTGGGGTTACGACGGGTCAAATCTTCTAGGCACGCCGCCGCGGCTCTATCTCCAAGTGATCCGGGCATTGCCGGAATTTGTCGCCGCCGCGTTCGACCAAAAAGTCCGGCTGCTCGCCGCGTGTGCGGCGGCGATGGCGGATGCGGGGATCGCCGCGTGGCATTGGAAGTATAAGTATAACCTCTGGAGGCCCGTGCTCGGAATCCGGGAAGCTGATCCGGGCTGGGGGCCAAGCGGGACGGGTGACAAGAATCCCATCCGGCTGGCGAAGGCGCTCCGGGGTGATCCCTTCTGGCTCCCTCTTGGGGCTCCCCGCAGCAATCCTAACGGGGGGCCGAAGACCGGTGCCCCGGGAGCAAATGTTACGCCGAATTTCCCTGCGTATCCCTCCGGGCATTCGACCTTCGGGGCGGCGTGCTTCGGCACGGCGGCGAAGATATTAGGCAAGTCGCTCACCGCGCTGAAGGTGGAATTCATGTCCGACGAATTCAACGGCAAGACGACGGACAATACCGGTGCCGTAAGGCCGAAGTGGGTGCAGAAGATTTCCCTGGCCGAGTGCATGAAGCAGAACGAGGAGAGCCGAATCTTTCTCGGAGTGCATTGGCGCTTCGATGCGGAGGGAGGGGCGATTGTCGGCAAGGCGATCGCCAACAAGGTGGCGGCTGCATTTTAGCGGATTGGCCCGGTCGGAATTTTCGCCGGGAAAGCAAGAGCTTCGGCAGTTCCATCGTGTGTCTCCTGTGACACACGATGGACTTCGTCGCGGCGGTGCGAAGGCGCGCGGGAAAACCAACGACCGATTGGCGACCGGCTGATTGTTGCGCTTTGTCGTTGGGCGTTGGGAAAATGGACATCGCGCGTGAGGCGAAAGCCCTGGCGGATTTACGACTATCAGTCTGACCTCCGTGGCTTCGGTTGCCCCCGGATCGGGCAGGGATCCAATTCTCCCGAGGTTGAACAGGACGGACGCGTCAGTTCGCAGGCGATTGCTTTTCCGGCGGCGAAACAGCGTTTGGCGGAACAGGGACGCTTGGCCGTGATGGGTCGCCCACCGCAGGCCGCTCGGGCGCGGGCTTCGGCATTGGAATTGGTCGGATGGTTCCCGGCTGGAGGGCCGTGCCCGCAGGTTGCGATGTTGGATTCGGCAGTTGCGGTGCTCGGCTCGGGCTCGGCACCGTCCCATTGGCAGGCTGCGATGCCTTGTTTAGGTTTTGCCCGCTTGTGCCGCCGAGAAGCCCGGCTCTCGCACTCGCCGGGGTTGCGGTCCTCGTCGCAGCACCGCTGCCACAGCCGCACGCCTTGCCCGCACTCGCCCCGCAGCCGCCACCGCCACAGCCCCCGCTCTTGCCGCACCCGCCGCCGCTGCCGGAGGAGGTGGAGCAGCACCCACCCGACTTTGCCGCCACGCCGGACGGGCGCGGCGGTGAAGTCTGAATGTGGAAGGCAACGAGAAAAGCCAGCATCGCCCCGTAAAACGGCCACACGGAAAGCGAAGCCAGCGCCCCGAGCAAACGCCCCGCATCGAGCCACCCGAGCTGAGGCGCTGGCAGCAGGAACTCCTCCGCCTTCATCGCATTGCCGCCGTTCAGAGGCAGCTTCCGCATGAAACGGTTGTACACATCCGTGCAGACCCGCGCGAGCGCCAACTCCCCGGCATCCGCCAGCGCCAGCAGCACCACCACCGCCGCCGCCCACGGCAGCACCGCCACCTGCGCCCTGCCCGCTACGAAGCAAAGGATCCCGCCGACAATCGCCCCGCTCCACATCTTGCAGCGGCAGGCATTTGCCAAACGACGTTCAACCGCCCCCCCAACACGGCGATGTGGGATTGTGCGGCGGATAATGTCACATGAGGATCTGGCATAGGGGTGCGGAATACTTGATGGGAACAGTCAATTCGAATTCCAGGATCGGAGCAGTCATCAGCTCAGTCCGGAATACCCCGATGTGAAAATACCCTCCATCTTGGTTTCACGGACGAGGAAGTTGCTTGGTTGCCCGCGCAATCTGCCCTTGTGCATGTGCTTGCCTTTTTCCGTCAGACATGAGTGAGAGCAATTCCGTTGCCGTAGATTCCTGAATCCCAATTGTTGTCGCTGCGGATTCCAATGCGACCTCGCGCCGTGGTCCTCTTGCCATCCCCGTAAGCCACTTGGTAGCATTAGCGGAATTGTCGCGTATCCATGTGCTGGCCAAGTATGATACAGCACGCTCCCCGAGATTCAAAGGCAGCGTCTTGGACCAATTATCGCCCCGTTGTGGATCTTTGCGGTAGATAACCCGTGCGATTCCATCGATCGTATGTGACTGTGCGATTTGATCAGCAATTGAAAGAGCGCGTTGTGTGGCAGCACGTAAAATCAGAGTTAGCCAACGCCACGGTAAACCTACGTTGAGCCTCGATTTGGAGCCCATGAGGCAAAGAATCAACCCGTCCACTCGCAGTTACCGGATCTTCTGCTGTGAGTTTTTCCACTACCAAGACCTTCTTCTTCCTCCTCCTGCCATCCGCAATGTGTTGCACTTACTCTGTGAATTCGCGGCGACTGCGGCGTGCCATAGGGATGCGAGGCATCTACAGTCGTCGTGCCTATTGCATGATAGTGATAGCCCCAGCCATTGCCAATATCGTGACCACCGTGCGAATCCAATGCCTGCCGCGCAGTGCCATCGGGCTCCACATAGCCATAGATCGGATACCCATCGAGCGCCCAAGCGAGAGGCTTGTCATCGCCTAATAGCCCGCCGAAGCGGCTCGATAGATGAGTCGGTATGATATGATAGTGATAGTCATCCGCGAGTCCGCAGTGACCACCGTAGTTATCGAGTTCGCCGATCTCATAGGACACGCGGCCGGTGTTGTTCGCGGGGTTGAAAATCGCGATGCCGTTCGACGCGAGCGCGATGGCACCACGCTGGAAGTTATTCGTCGTGCTACCAGGCGTAAAGATGAGGATCGGCGACGTCGCGACCGTCGGCGTGAGTGGTAAACGCCAGTAATTCGGCTGACCGAAGCCGAGCGAGCCCGTACTGTTCTCCGGATTCGTCACGCTCGCAAAGTAAGCGGCTGGCAGCGGCACCTGCTGCTGCCACGACGTGATGCCGACCATGAGATTCGGCATCATCGTGTTGTCGGGCACGTTGTCGGATTCCTCGTAAAAAGTCGTGGCATCCCAATAGAACCGCACCTTTGGTCTGAACGCGCCGAACGATGCGGCCATCAGCGCACCATTCCCCGCAGGCGGAACGTAGGTGACCGGTGTAAACACATCTCTCGTGAACGCATTGAGCGGATTGAAAGGCGTGGTCACCAATTCCCACTGCGGCGCTGCGGGATTCACGACGCGCGCAGACCTCACATCCCGGCCGACGCGCAAAGTCGCCGCATTTCCCCCGGCATCCGATGGACGGTTCGAGCGCCGCGAAAGATAGCGCGCTGTGAGCGCCTTGATCGCGTCATTGTCCGCCGAAGGGATGCCCGTTCCGTCGCGGAGGACTTTCAGTATTTCCTGCGGCGGTTGCGCGGCGGAGCTTTGGACGTTGGCCGACGCATCCCCGTGTAGCGCGCCGGTGTCGTGCGCGAGGGCGCAGAGCGATCCGGCGAGAGTGAGTATCAGTGGGAAGAGGGGCGTGGACTTTCGCATGGGGCGGATGGAAGAAGACTTCAACATACTCGAATCCTACATCCGCTCTGTAAGAATTCCATCTGATGCCGGCCTGGAAATTGTCAGCAACACGTAAAACCCTGCATCGCGTCCCGCGCTCCGGTTTGGAGCAAATGGGAAGCCAGAATTCCGCTGAACACGGTTTGCAAAAGAAGCGAAAGCTCACGAAACGGAATTCATTCCTCAGACACGCCTCGGGCTCCGCATTCGGATCTGGACCTCTTTCGTGCCCGTCACGGGCCTGCCCGGATTTTTCTGCGGTTCCCAAGTGCTGTGTCTCGTGTGACGTGATGGGTTCACCGAACGCGCGCAGGGTTTGAATAATGACTGGTGAGAAGTGACAGGGGTCCAGCCATGATCGCTTCGTGAAAACCGGAGAACTAGTCACTGTTCACCAGTCACCAAGCAAAACAACCGGACTCGGAAACCAACCGCTCATTTTACTACTGGCGCAGCACTAGAACTGGTATCGGAAACCGACCGACACGCTGTTCGAGCGGGAATTCTTGCGGGCCAATTCGCCGTCGTAATACGCATAGGTCGCGAAGCGCGCATTCCACTGCACCGTGAAGCCCGCGCTGAGCAGCAGGCTGTCGCCGCCCGTCGCTGGGCCGGTCACGGTGAAGGGCGTGCCGCCGAGTGTCGCGAAGCTCGATGTCAGCGAGTGGCTCACGTCGCCGAATTCGTGCTGCCACGCCGCGCGCACTTCGGGGCGGATGATTCTGCGACCGACTTTTTTCTCGAAGCTCGCGCGGATGCCGAGCGAGCTGCGGAGCGATTCCGAGTCCTGCGCTGCGACGCGCAGCGGTGCGAATGGCCCGCGCTCGGTGAAGCCGTCGAGGTGCGTATTCGTGTACTGCACGCTCGCCGTCGGGCCGATGGTGAGGCCCTTCCACCTCCAGTCGCGGCCTGCGGAGAAAAGGAAGCTCACCTCCGAGCCCTCGGGGCTCGCGGTGGCGGCGGTGCTGTTCGGAGTCGTGCGCCGCGTGTGGTAGCCGTTGAAGCCGCCCGTCACCGCCGCGTCGAAGTGCAGCCCGCCATTGAACCATGTCGCATACGCGCCGATGCGCCCGCCATGCACATCCACGCCGCCGCCAGCCGGCAGGCCCGCAGTGGTATTCATATAGCCGAGGCTAATGCCGGCGGCGAAATGATCCGTGAAGCGGTAGTCCACGCCCGCGGTGACGCCGCCCGTGTCGAGATTGATGCCCGCGCCATTCGCCAGCCCGCCGATGTGCGTGAACTCGCCGCTGCCCGTCATGAAAAATCCCCAGCGTTCCTCCGGCGCAAGCTCGGCGACCTTCGTGCGCGCGCCCTTCCCGTCATTCCTGCCCGAGCCCACGGACACATTCACGCTATTGACCGGCACCACATCGCCCGCCGCCGCGCGGATGTCCGCGAGCCGGCTCTGGATGTTTGCGGTCTGCACATTCGCGAGTGCTGCGGAGAGATTGAAAATCGAAGTCAGCGCCGCCGGTGTGAGTAAGTCGAGATTCGCACCGATCGTGCCCGGCGGCAGCGAGTCGAAAAAATCTACCTCTGGGTACGTTCCCGGCTTGCCGTCCGACCTTGCGATCAGATCGTCGAGTGTTTCGGCCACGGCGGACTGGTTCGGAGAAAATGCGAGCGTGCGAGCCAGCGCCATGAATGATCCCTGCATAAGTTCGAGCACCACGCTCGTCTCGTAGAGATTTACGATCGGGATGAGCAGCGGGCTGTTGCTGAAAGCCGCGAGCCCCGTGACTTTTGATGCGGGCAGCGGCGTGCCAGCAGCCGTGCCGCCGGCAACGCCACCCTGCGCGGAAACCAGTGCCACCTTGTCAGTACCAGCCAGATGATAGCCATTGAGCGGCACGAGGGACAAGGTGCCGCCGGAGATGTCCGCGGCACCGGTAGTCTTAAGCTGATCATGCGTCACACCCGGTGTCGTACCCCCGACCTGCGCCTGAAACAGGCCGCCACGAAACAGGATGTTGCCCGCGCCGATGTCCACCGCGAGTGGCCCGCCAGTCGTGCGCAGCGTGCTGCCGCCGTTAAGAGTCAGATCGCCCGAACCCAAAGCCTTGGCGCTCCCTGCCACCAGCGTGCCGAACCGAATAGAAGTGCCTCCGGTGTAGGAGTTGGTTCCACTAAATATTTGCGTCAGAAAATTGACATCGAGCGAAAGCCGTCCGCTCACACTATCCTTGATCGTGCCGCGAAAATTGGCCGTCAAGCTTGGACCCGTTCCGAGAAGGCCGAGCGTTATTTGCCTGTTTGGCGATGTGCTCTGCACCGTGCCTCCGGCTTCACCGGAGAGGGAACCAATACCGACACCAACTCCAATATCAAGAGTCCCCCCATTATTCACAATCACCGGCGAACGAGTGCCGAAAGCCATGAAGTCGCCTGCCATCAACGTGCCTCCATCCACAATCGTCGTGCCGTAGCGGTTGGAGCCGCTGAGAGTAAGTGTTCCGGTCCCCACCTTTGTCAGTCCTCCACTGCCCGTTATGGAGCCGGAAAATGTCGTGCTTTGGTTGTTGCTACCAATGGTCAAGTTTTTGGAACCAAGCGCCACATAGTATCCGAGGTCATGTCCAGAAAGCGAACCGATGGATACGCCCGCATCACTCTGGCTGATGTCGAAGAAACCGATGCTCTCCAAACTCACTGCACCTGTCGTCCCGGTTGCCGCACCTTTGAACTGAAGTCCGCCGTCTCGCACATTGAACGTCGCATTTTCTGCCGTGGAATTGCCGGAAAACTGCACGCTGCCGCCGTTTATATTGAACGTCGCGCTACCAGCACTCGAATTGTCGGAAAAGAGGATCGGGCCACCCTGAAAGCCAGTGTTGCCGCGCACCAACGTGAACGTCGCACTTCCCGCCGTCGATCTATCCGCGAACTCAACGCTACCTCCGAGAATGGGAGGGGGAGTGGTGACCGTGACACCGTTCGCACCGTTCACCGTGAAATTAGCGCTGCCTGCGCTGGCGAGCCCGAGGAATTTTACGGTGCCGGCAGCCGGACTCGTAAACGTTGCCCCGTTTACGACCACTGGGCCGCTTCCGAGGGTGCCGTGTGTCGTCGTCCCGTTGTTGTCAATCGCCAGCGTGCCGGCATTCACCGTCGTGCCGCCGGTGTAAGTGCTCGTCCCCTGGAGCGTGAGCGTGCCGCCGCCTTCCTTCTTCAAGCCGTTGCTGCCCGCCAGTGGGGCTGTAAGCGACAAGCCACTCGCATTGTCCACCGTGATCGTGTCGGATGCTCCCGCTAGCGTCACGCTCGTCATATAGTTTGTGATCGGAGGCGGTGGGCCTCCGCTAACGATGTGCAACCCCGTCGTCAGCCCGCCGATGTTCACGAGCCCCGCGCCAGCCTGCACATTGATGCCCGTCCCCGTAGCACCCGAGATCGTGAGTGAAAAGGGGCCGCTTGCACCGGCACTGATCGTCACCGGCATCGGGTCATTGATCGTGAGGCTGTGGATGGTGAAATTCTGCCCGAGCGTCGTGGTCTGGTGCGTCGCGCCGGAGGAGATGGAAAAGGTCACATCATCCGCAGCCGTCGGCATCGCGGTGGTCGGCGTGCCTGCGGCGTCGCTCGCCCAGTTTGCACCCGTCCAAGTCCCGTCCGCCGTGCCTTTCCAAAATGTCGCCGGGAGACCGCCGCCCACCGAACCTGCGCTGGCGGCGCATGGGAGCCAGAGCGCAGCGGCTGCGAGCAATGTGGCCGCACCCGCGGACAATGCGCGCGAGCGGGAGTGCCGGGTGGAGGACGGGCGGCGGCGTGAAGTGATCCGATTCGGGCGCATGGGAGGGGGGATTGGTTGATTGGGGGTTGTCCAGCCACGGCACCAGCATGGGCACCATTTCCGATTGCTGAAACCACTGCGGTGTATTTATCGCGGCCATGCCGGGGCGTCAAGACCCGGCGCTCAGCCGCGCAGGGCCATCGCACCAAAACTACGGGATGCAGCACACAGCAGCGCGGGAGCGAAGGCGGGCTCTGGCCGGAGTCGAAGCAAGGCGAGGGCCCTTGTAGTGCGGTGGCAAGCAAAGCGCGACACCGCCTTTGCAACGCACGCGGGAAGGATGTCGGGGCGTCCGTTTGCATTTCCACAACAAGGCGGCGTGGCGCTGCGCTTCCCGCCGCACTACAAGGAGCGCTCCTTTCGACGGCCTTGCTATTTTGATGCGATTGCCCTGCGCGAAGAACGCGAAGGGGTTCAAAGCCCGCTGTGCTCCTTGGCACCCGTCCCAGGGTAGGCGCTCCTGCGTCGCGCCAACCCTGGGCTGGTGGATACAACGCCAACGGCGTTGGCCATCCGCGCAGCCCAGGGTTGCGAGTAGTCACCCATATTGTCCGTTTATTTCCGAGAGATGGCATCAGGCAAGTCCGCCGAGAACTCAGGCAAGTCCACCGCGGACTGTGCAAGGTCCACCACGGACTATGTAAGGTCCACCACGGACTATGTAAGGTTCACCGCGGACTGTGTAAGGTTCACCACGGACTATGTAAGGTCCACCGCGGACTATGTAAGGTCCACCGCGGACTATGTAAGGTCCGCCACGGACTATGTAAGGTTCACCACGGACTGTGTAAGGTCCGCCACGGACTGTGTAAGGTCCGCCGCAGACCGTGAACAAGTGGTGTCTCCATTTTCGCAGTTTGAGGCCCGGTTTTCGCAGGTTTGCGAGGATCCGGCATATGTTTCCGGCCTCCCCATTGGCAGTCGCGACAGCTTCAGCACCGTATTTTACGCTGTTGGCGCGAGTCTGCCGCGGGGTTGGCACGGTTCTTCCTATGCTTAGTTCCGCGCACCGGCACCAATGCCCGGTGCCTAGTCTAAACAACAAACCATACAACCATGCAGACAACCAGGGAGCCAACCCCAAACTTACCCCGCTACGACACCGGCCTCCGCTGGGACTCGGGCGTGCGGTGGGATGGCCCGGCTCCGCAACCCATCAAAAAAACCATGTCACAAATCACCACCAATATCGCGGGCCTCACCCTCTCCAAGAAACTGGAAAAGGGTGCCACCATCATCACCAAAAGCACGAATAACCCGCTCGTGCCCGGCAACGGCCCCGTACTCGCGGAATTCTCCACGGCGCAGGCGGCGCTCGACAACACTAATGCCCATGTGCTGGCCCTGCGCGAGACGCTCCGGCTGGCGATGCTCGAGCGCGACCAGGCCCAGACGGATTGGGACAATAAGCTCACGACGCTCGCGAACTTCACCCAGACGGCGACCAATGGCGACGAGAATGCCATCATTAGCTCCGGCTTTGCCGTGCGCGCGGCCAATGCGCCGACGCAGCCGGTGGGTGTGCCGGTGAACCTGACGGTAAAGACCAATGGCGCGCCCGGCGTGAGCAAGCTGCGGTGGAAGCCCGTGGCGGGTGCGGTGAACTATGTCATCCAATGCAGCCCGGACCCCTTTACCGAGGGTAGCTGGGTGCAGGTGGATGCCTCGACAAAGTCCTATGTGCAAATCCCCGGCTCGGTGCCCGGCAAGGCATGCTGGTTCCGAGTGCAGGCCCAGGGCGTCCTCGGCGACGGCCCGTGGAGCGAACCCGCCCGCAGGCCGGTGATGTGAGAGGGTGTTGAAAAAGTGCCGGAGGAGTCTCGCGCAAAGGCGCAAAGGCGCAAAGAATGCGTCATGGATACGTCATCCTTTGCGGCTTAGCAACTTTGCGCGACCCACTTTTTACATAGCCTCTAGGAGACTGTGTAAAAAGTCGGAGGCGAGTCCACGAAAGACACGAAAGGCACGAAAAAGCAGGCACCCTTTTCGCCTGCTTATCCGGTTGCGTGACAATCGGAGGAAGGATGGAATTTGGAAGGCAGGAAATCAGGAAAAGAAAGCGGCAAATCTCCTTTCCGGGCCTTCCTGCCTTCCAAATTTGTTAGTTTGTCACGCAACCGGATAAGCAGGGAAAAAGCAGGCATCCTTTTCGTGCCTTTCGTGTCTTTCGTGGACAAAATCTTCCTCCCCGCCTCCGCATGGGACTTTTTACACAGCCTCTAAGAGTGTGTACCGGAAGTGCCCGCACAGGCTCGGACGAGCCATGTATTTGAAACGCAGAGACGCAGAGACGCAGAGAAGACGGGCCATCCATCCACTCTC
>JAYVRQ010000596.1:0-13264 GCA_043776145.1 Chthoniobacteraceae bacterium | reverse complement strand
CGCGCCGACATGCACGCGGCCAGACGGGGTCTTCGAGTCATTGATGATTTGCGGGCCGACGCACTTGGCGGCGACATCTTCGGTCCAGAACATAGGGCGCGCAGAGATAGCTACGAAACGTCACAAGTCGAGCGAAGCCTTGCGGCAGGCGTGTGAGATTGGAGCAAACCGCCCCTCGTCAGCCCTCAAGCAAGATGCCTCGGCAGGAAAGCATCACTGGCCATTCACCTTCACGCGGAAGTATTCCTGCGGTGGATCCATGAGCACCGGAGGGAATGGAACGGTGACAGCTTCAATCTCACCATCCTGCGCGATGACAGTCGGCGTCACGCCACTCAGATTCCAGCCGGACAGCGCATCGCTGAACTCGACTGCATAGGTAAGCCCGACTGCCGCCGCGTCCTTGCGGCGGCCGAAAAGGGCGAAATACGACACACCCCCGTGCCCATCCGGAACAGCAAGCACCGTGGGTCCGCCGTGCGCGAGAACCGCACCGGCATTCACGCGGATGGCACCGCACGCTACCGAAGCCGGGCTGGTGCCAAAAGCCCATTCGAGTTGGTTCGAGATTCCATCGCCATCGAAGTCGCCGTTCAGACCGGAGTTCGGCCCACTGACGCCGTTCGCCGTCGCCCAACTTGCATAAGCCGCGCTCACGGAATCAAACGTGAAATCCCCGCTCGTCGTGGTCCCAGCGATATTCGTGGCGGTCACCCGGAAGTGATAGATTGCGCCGGGAGAGAGGCCATTAAGCACGATGCCTGCGCTTTGATTGGCGGCTCCATTGGCCGGCGTGAAGGTGATTGGCGCGTCAGTGCCGTAGGCGTTCGTGAATCCGAACTGGAATCTCGCACTGGTGGCGATGCCGTTGGGATTAATGGTGACGCCGAGCGTGGCGGTGCTGGCAATTGCACTCACCGAGACGCCGGTGAGCGTCGGAGGCGCGGCGTTCACGGCCCGCACGACGATGTCCGAGGACTGCCAGAAACTGTCGCCGGGCTGGTAGGCGGTAACGATGACGGGCCCCGGCCCTGTGACGGTGAGCTGTTCGCCATTGAGCGTCGCGGGACCGGCGACAAGATAGCTCGCAGGCAGGCCGCTGCCCGTCACCGCAGAGAGCGTGACGGTGCTGCCGTTTGAAATGTTCGCGGGCAGTGTGAAAATGATTCCCTGCGGGGGGCTAATCGCAGGGACCACTGGGGCGGGCACAAACGGGGTGCGCCACGCGGATCCGATCTGCCCGCTGGTCCCGAAGCCGAAACCCCAGAGCGTGCCATCCGCTGTGATCGCGAGGGAGTGACTCGAACCGGAGAGCGGTGCGACTGAGGCCCACCCGACCGAGGAGCCCACCTGCGATGGCGCGAGGCGATTGACGCTGGATGCGTCGCCGAGCTGCGCGAACGTGTCGCTGCCCCAGGCCCATAGCGTGCCGTCGGATTTTGTGGCGAGGGTGTGTGCGTTGGCGGCGATGCTCGTCCAGCGATTGTCGGTGCCGATCTGCACGGGATTGAGGCGTGTGGTCGTCGTGCCGTCTCCGAGCTGCCCACTGCTGTTCAGTCCCCACGCCCAGAGGGTGCCGTCGCTGCGAATCGCCACGACGCAACTGCTGCCGCCTGCCGCGGCGAGCCATACACTGCTCACCTGCGCCGGGCTGAGGCGCAGTGTCGTCGTGCCGTCGCCGAGCTGCCCGCTGGTGTTGAGTCCCCACGTCCAGAGCGTGCCGTCGGTCTTGATGCCGATGGAAAACGTGCCGTCACCAATCGCCTGGACTGTCCTCCAATTCGTGTCCGCCCCAATCCGCACCGGTGCGAGCCGCTGCGTGGTCGTGCCGTCACCGAGCTGGCCGCTGGTATTAAGCCCCCACGCCCAGAGCGTGCCGTCCGCCTTCACGCCGAAGCTGTGCGTACCGCCTGCGGAGACGGTGCGCCACTGATTCCCAGTGCCGATTTGCACGAGCGCCGTGCGCGTGGTCGCAATGCCGTCACCGAGCTGACCGCTGCTGTTCAGACCGCAGGCCCAGAGCGTGCCGTCCGCTCGCACCGCAAGTGTGTATGCGGTTCCCGCGCTCGCACTTTGCCAAAGTGAACCGGTTCCGATCTGCACCGCGCCCGCGTGAGGCAGCGAGTCCGAAGCGCCGAGGCCGAGCTCGCCGCTGCTGTTCGATCCCCATGCCCGGAGTGTGCCATCCTGCAGGATTGCGACGGTGTGCGTGCTTCCGCCGGAGGCCGACACCACGGGACCGAGCTGCGCGGAGAGCGGCAGCGGCACGCGCGGGATCTGACCGAGTTCACCATTGGCATTGCTGCCCCAGCTCCACACGGAGCCGTCGCTCTTTGCGGCGACGCTGTGCGTGCTGCCCGGCGCGAGGAGCTGCCAGCTCGCAGCGGTGCCCACCTGCGCTGGGATTGGGTGCGCAGAGATATCCGCGGTGTTCGATCCAAGCTGGCCGCTGGTGTTCAGCCCCCACGCCCAAAGTGTGCCGTCGGTCTTCGTCGCGAGGACGTGTGTGCCGCCTGGCAGAATCGTCTGCACATTGTTCAGAGCAGTGAACTGGCCGGGGCTGGAGCGCGAGATCGTCGTGCCGTCGCCGATCTGACCGCTCGCATTCGCACCCCACGTCCAGATTGTCCCGTCGCTCTTCGTGCCGATGGAAAACAACTGACCAGCGGTGACAGAGGCCCATGTCGTGCCGGTGCCCACTTGGATGGGAGAGGTGCGGTTGCTAAAAGTGCCGTCGCCGATCTGACCGCTGGAGTTCAATCCCCATCCCCACAGCGTGCCATCTGTTTTCGCTGCGAGTGTGAAATCACCGCCTGCAGCAAGTGCGCCCGAATTTTGCGACCATGTTGTGAGTGCGCCGATTTGCACGGGCGTGCTGTGCGTAGAAAAATCCGTGGTGCCCTGTCCGAGCTGGCCATAGATATTGAGACCCCAAGCCCACAACGTGCCGTCCGTTTTGATGGCAACGGAATGCGTGCCCCCGGCCACCGCCGTACGCCAATTTGCAGCAGTGCCCACCTGCACCGGTGTTGTGCGCGTGAGGGTCGAACCATCGCCAAGCTGGCCATAGCTGCTCGCTCCCCACGCCCACAGCGTGCCGTCCGTCCGAATCGCAAGAACGCGACTGCCACCCGCGGAAACAGACCGCCAGTTCGTCGCGACTCCGATTTGCACCGGCGTGCGGGCACTCGTGGTGGTGCCGGTGCCGAGTTGCCCGGAGGTGTTGCTTCCCCATCCCCACAGCGTGCCGTCCGCACGAATGCCTATCGTGAAATCCCGAACGCCAAAAGACAAGTCGCTCGACTTACTGCTCACGATTTGCACAAAAGGTGGCGCATTGCTGACGGCGAAGGTCTGGTACACCGGCAACGCCGCGACGAAGCTGCCATCGCCGGGTTGCGTGGCCTTGATCGTGACCACACCTGCCGCGCCGGTGAGCGTGACGGTGCTGCCGGAGATGGTCGCGACATCGCCACCCGCGACGATCTCGTAGCTCACGGGCAGGCCGCTCGTGGCAGTCGCCGAAAGTGAAAATGCGGCGTCCGTCACCTGCCTGTTTGCGAGTGGCGGGAAAGCGATCACCTGCGGGACGACGGTGAGCGTGATGTCGTTGCCGTCGCCACCGGTGTAGCTAACTTGCAAAAGAAAAGTCTGCGCGCCGAGGGTCGCGGTCACGGTGCCTCCTTCAGGCACATTCGTGAAAATGCCGGTGACGGGCGCGAGGCCAGTATTGCTCACGACGGTGAGTTTCGTCCCGAGCGCGGGCGCAAAGCCGAGCACGACATTCAGCGGCAGGCCCATCGCGGTGAAGCCGGCGAGCGTCACGGGCACGTCGGCCGCGGAATTGAACGTGGCCACATTCGGCGTGGAGAAGGTGAAGTCCGCACCATTGAAAATGCCCGACACCCCAGAGATGACCGCGCGGAAGTGATAGGTGAAGAAAGGCTGCACTGCGATGTCCGCGAAAAACGGCGAGACGGTGTAGCCCGCGGGGAAATTCTGCACGGCGGTCGTGCTGCCGTACGCAGCCGTGAGGCCGTATTCGAAATAGGACGTGGCAGGATTCCCCTGGGGTATGACGGAGCCGTTGAGCCTCGCACTGTATGCGAGCACCGAAGTGACCGGCGCGGTGAGCACCCCGGGCGTCGGATTGCCGGGCGTCGGATTGAAGCGGTAAATCGTCATGTTGTTCACGCCGCAGGGAGTGCCATCCGCGAGGATGCTCAGGCCATTCGTCGGCGTGAGACCGTCGCCGTTACCCGTGAAGGAATAGAAGGAGGCTAGCGAGCCATCGGGTGCGATGCGGAAGATCGTGCCGAGACCACTTGTTCCACCGGACTGCGTCGTGCCGTAAAGGTAGCCGGAACGCCCTTTCACCAGTCCCATCACCGGCGACTGGCCGAGCGGCGTGCCAGTGCTGCCGCTGAAGCCCCCAAGACCGGTGAAGACTCCCGCAGGCGTCACGCGGAACACTGCTCCCAGCCCGCTGCCGCCACCGCTCTGCGTGGTGCCATAGATATTGCCGTCATCCCCCTGCACGAGGAATCCTGAAGGGGTCTGCCCAGGTGCCGCGCCAGACGTGCCAGTGAAATTCGCCAGCGTGGTCCTCGTTCCCGCAGGAGTGAGTTGGAAAACGGTGCCGTAGCCGCCTGTGCCGCCCGTGCTTGTCGTGCCGTAGAAATTCCCATCCGTGCCGAGGAGAAGAGGAGCCAGCGGGTTTGAGCCGGGGTTCGCGCCGGTGGTGCCCGTGAAATTCACAATCGTGGTCTGCACGCCCGAGGGAGTCATTTTGAAAACCGTGCCGAGCGAACTGCTGCCGCCGGTACTCGTCGTCCCCCAGAAGTTGCCATCGCTGCCCAGCGTGAGCGCGGCGCGCGGCGCGGAACCGGGGTTCGCACCGGTGGTGCCGGTGAAATTGATGAGCGTGCTCCGCGCACCTGCCGGTGTGATGGTGAAAACGGAGCCAAGATTGCCAGTGCCGCCGAATTGCGTGGTGCCGTAGAAATTCCCGTCCAAACCCTGGATGAGCCCGCCCTGAGAGGCGAGTGCAGTCGTGCCGGAAGTCGGAACCAACGCGGCCAGCGTGCCCATCGCGCCGCCGAGCGGGCCGCTGAAGACCGTGCCGTAGCCAAGAGCGCCTCCGCCCGTTGACGTGGTGCCGTAGAGGTTTCCATCGCTGCCCTGCGTCAGTTTTCCGATCAGCGGCGGCGTGTTGAAATTCATCATCAACGTGAGGGTTCCGCCCGGATTCATTTTGAACACCGTACCCTGCGAATACTGTCCGCCGCTGCTCGCCGTGCCGTAGAAATTCCCGTCGGTCCCAGCAACGAGGCCCGACTGCGGTGAGGCGGTGGGCGACGCGCCGGTGCTACCGCTGAAATTCACCAGTGTCGTGAGCACACCCGCAGGCGTCATTCGGAATGCTGTGCCGAAGCTATTCGTCCCACCCGAACTCATCGTGCCGTAGAAATTCCCATCGCCGCCGAGTGCGAGCGCACCTCGCGGCGCATAACCGGTCGCGGTGCTGGCAAAACTCACCCGCGCCGTGAACACCCCGGCGGGTGTGAGGACAAAGATGGATCCGTTGCCATTCGTGCTGCCCGAACGCGTCGTGCCGTAGAATTTCCCATCCGGCCCCTGCGTCAGCGGACCGAGAGGCGAAGCGCCTGGCGCGATACCGGCGGTGCCGGTGAAGTTCACAAGCGTCGTGAGCACGCCTGCTGGCGTCACTTTGAAAATGGTGCCATTGCCGCCGCCCGTGCCGCCGGACTGAGTCGTACCGTAGAAACTCCCATCGCTGCCCAAGGTGAGACTCGCACTGGGATTGTTACCGAGCGCCGAGCCGCTCGTGTCGGTGAAATTCACGAGCACGGTGATCGTGCCGGATGGCGTCGCCTTGAAAACCGTGCCGTAGCCAGACGTGCCGCCAACCCGTCCGACGCCGTAGAAATTTCCATCGCCGCCCAGTGTGAGTCCAGCGGTGGGATTGGAGCCGGTCGTGGTGCTCAGCGAGGCAAGAGTCGTGAGCACGCCATCTGGAGAGATGGAAAACACGGTGCCGAGACCGTTCGCTCCGCCCGAATTCGTCGTGCCGTAGAATTTCCCATCCGTGCCGCGCACGAGCGCGCCCTGCGGACTCTGGCCGTTCGTCCCGCCGGTGAAATTCGCCAGTGTGCGCAGCGTCCCGTTCGGCGAGACTTTGAAAACCGTGCCGTAGCCGCGCGTGCCGCCGGCGCTCGTCGTGCCGTAGAGATATCCGTCCGGCCCGGCGGCCACGCCGGCGATCGGCCCGGTGCCAGTGTTCGGATATTGGAACAACGGCTGAACGGTGCCTGTGGCCAGCGGCAGCGTGGTGATCACCTGATCGTCGCCATACACCGTGCCGATCACGTTCACAGCAGTGAGCCGGACGTGATACACGGTACCGGGCGCGAGACCGTTGATCGCCGCACTCACGGTGACCGCCGCCGTGCCGATGCCCGCACTTTGCACCGCCGTCTGCGAACCGTACGCGGCAGTCGTGCCATATTCAAAATAGCACGTCGTCGCCGAGCCGGCGGGATTCACCGAGCCGTCGAGCGAGACACCCGTCTGTCCCGCGCCGACATTCGAACCCGTCAAGACGAGCGGCACACCGGTGCCGACATTCAGAGAGATTGCAGCGGGATTACTTGTGTTCGTGCCATTTCCCGCAGTGAAGGTGAAACTGTCCGGCCCGGAGTAGCCCGAAGCCGGGGTGTAAGTCAGATTCGGCACCGTGCCGGCCAGCACGCCATGCGCGGGCTGCGTGACGACGGTGAAACTGAGCGGGAGCGGCGGCAAATACGGATCCGTCCCGGAAAGGGTGATCGCCTGCGTGGTATTGATACCGACATTCACCGACTGCGGATTCGCTACCGGAATCCCCGGTGTGACCGTGATGGACACTGCGACCGGCAGGCTGACCGCCGCGCCATTCTGCACGCGGAAACTGAAGCTGTCCGCGCCCTGCACGTTCACGTTCGGCGTGTAGATCACATTGGGCGCGGTGCCGCTGAGCGTGCCTCGCCCAGGCTGCGTCACGATGGAATACGTCAGTGTCGCGCCGGCATTCGCAACATCCAACCCGGTCAGGGTGATCGCCTTCGCCGTGTTGAGCGGGGTCGTTACGCTCTGCGGATTCGCAAGCAGCGATCCGACCGTGAGCGAAATCGTGGCGGGCGCGCTCGTGTTCGTGCCATTGCTCGCCGTGAAGGTAAAACTATCCGGCCCGTAGTACCCCGCCGTCGGTGTGTAGATCACATTCGGCGCGGTGCCCGAAAGCGTGCCGTGCGTCGGAAATGCCCCTATGGAAAACGTCAGCGGGAGCGGCGGCACATTGGGGTCCGTGCCGGAAAGGGTGATTGCCTGAGCGTTGTTGTAGCCGATATTCACCGACTGCGGAAGCGCGGTGAGAGGCCCCGGCGATACGGTGATGGAGACGGTGGCAGGCGCGCTGGAAATAAGGCCGTTTTGCGCCTGAAAAGTGAAGCCATCCGTGCCGAGGTAGCCCGTCGTCGGCGTGTAGATCACGTTCGGTGCAGTGCCGCTGAGTGTGCCGTGAGCGGGCTGAGTGGCGATCAGGTAGGTCAGTGCCGCGCCGGGATTCGCGGAGTCCTGGCCGGTCAGCGTGATCGGTTCTGGCGAATTGGAGGTGACTGCCACCGACTGCGGATTTGCCGTCACCGTGCCGATCACGTCGAAGGCATTGCTGTCGCCCGTATGCCCGGAGCCATCGCTCGCCCGCATCTTCACCTGGGTGCTGATCTGATGCACCGTCATGCTGCCCGTCCACACGCCGTTCACGAAAGTTTCGGACACGATCGGCGAGACAGGCACCGTCAGATTCAGGCCCGGAAATGGCACCATCAGTCCGGAGTTGATCGTTCCCAAGCTGGGAGTCCCGGTGGTCCAGTCAGCCGCAGTGTTGCCATCGGCGCTGCCGATGCGCAAAAAGTCAAAGGAGGAGGTCGTCGGCGCGCTGACTTGCGCACCGCTCCACATCGAGGCCGGTATGGTTTGCGGCGAGGTGATGCCCGAAGCCGTGGCCGCCCCCGTGCAGACAAAATCCACCGGCGTACCCGAGGCATTGCGCAGCAGCACCGCAGTATGAGATGCGCTGTTTGGATTCCAGTTGATATTAATGCCGAAGTAGAACTGTGGAAATGTTCCCGGTGCCGTCCCGAACTCCTGAAGCCGAAAAACCTGTCCGGCAGCGCATGTCGTGCCCGCAGGAATCGTGAACACCGTTTTCGGAGCCGGCCACACCGCATCCTCATCGTAGAGGTAAATCTGCCAGCCGGAGATATCCACGGCGGCACTGCTCACATTCATGAACTCTATCTCGTCAGGCGTGTTGGCATTGATCTCGGTGATGACGATATTCGACTCCGTCAAGCCGCCGGCGAAACCGCTGAGACTCGCCGTGCCAGTGAAGCTGGTCACAGTATTGTTTCCGATATCCTGCGCAGTGACCGTCGCCCCGAATCCCACGCCGGCACTCTGCGGGCTGCTGATCGTGCTCCATGCAAAATGATGCACGCCGCCGATGCCCACGTTGAACGCGTTGCTCGATCCCGTATGCCCCGCGCCGTCGTTCACCGTGAGCACCACGCCCGTGTCAAACGTGTTCACCGTCACATTCCCCGTCCACAGGCCGGCGATGAAAGCCGTCGTCGCCACCGGCGTGATCGAATCCGCACCTCCCGTGCCCGTCGCCGTGAGCGACGGCGTGCCCGTGTAGCTCGCGATCGTCACGCCATTCACATCCTGCGCCGTAATCGTCGCGCTGAACGGCACCCCGCGCGTCTGCGTCGCGCCGATCGCGCTGATCGAATAATGATGCACGTCATTGTCCAGCACAGTCACCGTGCCGGCGGCACCCGTGAAGCCCGTCGCGCTCGCGGAGACCATGACCGTCGCCGATCCGTCGGACAGCGAATTATTCGGCGCAGTGAGCGTGAACGTCGCCGACGTGGAACCAGCGGGGATCGCGACGCTCGCGGGCGCAGTGAGCCGCGAGGTCGTGTTCGAGGAAAGTGACACGGTGAGCGCTGTCGTCAGCGTGCCCGAGATGGAGACCGTGCCAGTGCCCGTCCCACCTTCCGTCACACTCGCGGGCAATGTGATCGCGAGATTCGTGCTCTCATTGTCCGTGATGCTGATTGTCGCCGCGCCACTCGTCCAGTTCGCGACACTCGCGGTGACGGTCGCGCTGTGCGTGCCGTTGATTTTTGTGTCGTTAATGATCGTCGCGGTGAACGCCACCGACGTCTGCCCCGAGGGAATGACCACCGTCGCCGGAACCGTGAGCGCCGTCGCGTCGCTGGAAACCATCGTCACCGCGACCGCGCTCGCCGGTGCCGCGCTCACGCTCAGCGTGCCCAGCACTGTACCCGCGCCCTCGGCTGTCGAGACCGGGAGCGAGACAGCGAGCGTCGCAGTCTCGTTGTCGTCCACGGAGATCGTCCGCGATGCGGGCCCGAAGTTCGTCGCCGTCGCGGTGATCGTCGCGGCCTGCGTGCCATCGAGCACTGCATTGTCCACGATCGTGAGACTGAAGGTCGCACTCGCCTGCCCCGCGGGAATCGTGACACTTGCAGGCACAGTGACTTTTCCCGTGTTGTTTGATAAGAGCGACACCGTCGTGGCCGCGGCCTGCACGGCAGACAGCGTCACGGTTCCACCATTCACGAGGACGCCGTCGCCCTCCGTCGCTGTCCCGGGAAAATTCAGCGTCAGTTGCATCACGGAATACGAGCTGAAGTCGCTCGCCAGAAAATCCGCCGGCGTACCGAGTCCCTGCGAAAGACCGATGACGCCGCCCGTCGCCGCGATCCCCAAGCAGGTGATGCGGATGCGCCCGTCAAAAAACATCTCGATCTGGAAGCTGTTAGAATTAGACGCGCTGTATTCCGTCACGGCCTGCCACGTCACCGCGATGCGATCCGCAGTTTGTTTCCAAGTCACCTGCCCGGTAGTCGGCACCAGATCATCGAGCAGCGCGGAGATGCGCGGCAGTGCAAATTGCGTGGACAGCGACTGCGAGTAACTCGAGTCGCCAGAACCGAAGGTGACGTAGCCATTGCTCCCGACGAAAAACGTCGTGTAGGTCGTGCCGTAGAGCTTCACGCTCACGCCGCCCGTGGGCGTCACCTGCGCATACGTGTCATCGCTCATCGTGAGTGCTGCGCCGCCGATCGGATCGGTGGGAAATGAGGACACCGCCGACGTACGCTGCACCGAGTAGAAATTGTTCGAGCCGTTGGGCGTGAACATCCAGCTCTGGTTGTCCGTGTCGTTGCCGCCCGCGAACAGCTCGGTGAAATAATCCTTCTGCCCGACGCGCAGCGTGATGCCGCGGTTGATCAGCGCGCCGCTCGTCGTGTTCCTGAAGGCCACCGTGTCCTGGTAAATCCCGGCAGCAAGCGCCGTCGCGGAACCGTTCACCGTCGCGGTAACCTGCACGGTGGAACCCGCGCCGAGCGTGCCGCCTGCGGAGGAAAGCGTGAGCCACGACTGCGTCTTCACCGCCGTCCAATTCAACGCGGATGCGCTGCCGTTCGTCAGCGTGTAAGTCTGCACCGAAGGCGTGAACGGCCCGCCTACCGGCCCAAGTGCGTTGAGTGCTGCCACCGGCGTCACACCGAGATCGTCCGGCATGTCGAACGACTCCACCACCCCCGTCGTCGTGCTGCTCGCCGGGGCCGTCGCGCTGCTGCCCATACCGCGTTTTGCAAATGCCGCCCAGATCTCATTCTTGTTTGCCCCCGCATTTGCCACCAGATCGGCCTGAATGATTGCATCGCGCGCCTGGAGCAGATTCGGATTCGCCGGCGAGAGCTTCATGCCGTCGGTCACAAGTTGGAGGATCATCTGCGCGCCGGAGGGGCCGAGTTTGGCGATCAGATTCGCACGCGCCTCCCACAGCGTCATGCACCACACCTCGCCGACATTGTGAACCTCCGACGGACTGCTGTTCGACGAGCTGAAAAGCGGGCTCAGCGGGATGCCCGTGTGCGGGCTCGCCTGGGACGGATCGATGTCGCGGAAGGTCAGCGGATTCTTCGTCATGTCCGTCGTGTACGGATAGCGGCGGATACCGTAGTAGTAGTTCGTCGTCATCCCCGCGACGAAGTTCAGCGTCGCATACGAGCCGCCGGGATAGACGGCATTCGGATCGGATGCCGGGTCCGCGAGGAGCCCCATGCCGTAGAAATCCGACCAGCCTTCGCCCATGCCGCCCGTCGCCGTCGCGCTGATGCCCACGCCGCCGCCCACCAGCCGGTTGCTCAGGCCATGTGTGTATTCGTGCAGCAGCACTACGTCGTCGAAATCACCGTCGCGATCCGGCGTCGGTCCCGTGAAATTATACATTTGCATGCGCGGCGAACTGCCGTCGCCGGGTGTGGACATATTGGCATTGTCCGTCCCGCTGCCATCCTGCGCATCCGCCTGCACCGGGTCGTTGCCCAGCCCGCCGCGTCCGAAGTTGTTCGTCTGGAAATTGCCCGCAGTCTCCGTGAACCCGAGCGCGTAGAGTTTGTCGTGCATCCAGTTGTTCATGTAGAACAGATGAACCGCCGAAGCGTCCTTGTAGGTGCTCGGCGCCTGCGTGAGATCCATCGGAAAATCAAACACGCGCGTCGCCGAAGTCGGCCTCGGCAGGTCGGCCACGTTGTCCGCATTTGTGTCCGTGTGCGCGTCCACGTTGTTGCCCACCGTCTCGAAGACGCCGTCATTGATCCACCCGTTCGGCGACGCCGTGAGATCCAGGGCCTGCAGCGTCACCAGTTGCCGCGGCACCTCCGCGCCTTGAGCGCCGCTCGGCGTCGGCGTACCGGGGAACATCGGATTCGGGCTGTCGAAGGGCTTCTTCGTCGTCGCATTCGCATACACGCGATAGCTCGCGTCGCTCACGTCATTCGTCAGCGAAGTCCGCATGAGCACCTCGCCGCTCTGCGCGTCCACCACCACGCGGAACATTTCGTTTTGCGCGAGACTCATCAAAGTCACATCCCACGTCAGCTTCGCGGAATCCGCGCTCACCGGAAGCCATGAGAGCTGTGCAAAAGTGTCGGACAGCTTCGGTGCGCTGAATCGCTGCATCTTCTCCGCGCCCTGCGCCTGCGTGGTCTCTCTCGCCTGCTCCGGCGCGACCGCGTCGCCGAGGTTTGCGGCTGCCAGTGAGACCGCTTTTTTAACATCCACCGGCGGTTGCGCCACCAGGGCTGCGCGCTCCGGTGCGGCCATCCCGGTTGCCGCTACCGCGTCGCTCATGAAATGGCTGCCCAGCCCCACCAGCGAGCCGTCCTTCGTCACGTTCGCCTTTAGAATTGTGTTGTAGATCGGGATGCCATCCACCTGTTGCTGCCACACCACGGTGCGCATTCCGTTATGCGCCGTCACATCATCCCGCGTCACGCGGCTGTCGTTCATGGCCGTCGCGTCGTGACCGAAAAGATCCGCGTGCTCATTCACAAAATCCCGCACCGGCGCATAGCCGTCGCCTGCCTGCGCTTTCGCCGCCGCAAGAAAACGTCCCGTCGCCATGATGTGATTCGGCGCTCCTGTGACCGGATCAAATTGCACATCCACGCCCGGCACCTTCGCCCGCAGGGTCGCCAGCGCCCGCTCACGCTTCCCCTTGCCCGCCGCACCACTGCCGCCACCGCCCGCGCGCCCATCGAGATTTGCCAGCTTGTGATCATGCCCATCCCGCGTGGTCGCCGCAGCCTTCTCCTTTCTGGTCGCATCTTCACCGCTGGCACCCGCTGCGACTAGCGGCATACTGCTCGCCTGCGCTGTATTCGCCGGATCTTTCGTTTCATCTCCGTCACGCCGTCTCGTCGTCCGCACGAGTGCAAAAGCGCACAGCGCAGCCAGCGTGATCAGCAATGCAGCATTCCTCCAACCGCGTGAAATTCCGGGGGTCTTCATAATCTTGAAACCATTGCAACTCCCCTAAAGCGATCAAGATTTTTTGATCAATGAATCCCTTGTTGCCAGACAGTTTCATCGTCAACGGATCGTCATTGTCGATCACCCCACCTTTGCCGAACGTGTTATTCCCAGCGAACTTGCGGGGCTCATGTTCATCTCACCGATAACGTAATGAGCTGGCGCCGTCAGGTGGTTGGTTTGACAATTACTGACTAGTCCTTAGCAGAGACTACACTTGCGGCGCCAAAAAATGAACGGACGAGTTTGCGGCTGGCTTTCACAGCAGCCAAATCTTGTGTCACAC
>JAYVRQ010000595.1:0-13265 GCA_043776145.1 Chthoniobacteraceae bacterium | reverse complement strand
GATCACGGGTCGCACCTCGCGCACGACTGCGCACACGCGGCGGATATTTTCATCTATGTAGAAAATTTGCAGGTCATCGCAAATCGGCGCGTGCCACTTCGCATCGAGCGCCCGCGCCGCCGCCTGCGCCTCGCGCCGCCGCACCCGCGCCGTCTCCGCCGCGCTCATCACGGTGCTGCCCATGTTGCCCGTCGAGAGATTGAAATAGTGAATATCCCAGCCCGCGTCCTTCAAAAGCAGCAGCGTCCCGGCCATGACGAACTCGATGTCATCAGGATGCGCGGCGATGGCGATGGCGGAGGGCATGTGTGGGATTGAATTGAGCAGAATGGGCGTGCGGGAGTCCAATCGGGAATCGCAAACCGAGGTGGCGATCCCGCTCACGCCGAACTGCACGAACCTCGACACGGAAATACCCTCATCAATTTCGGCGACCCGGCCGGGGTCGCGCGGGTTCGCCTGGCACAGGCCTCGACGGCAGCAACAACGGCTTCACCGCCGCCAACAACCACACTCGCTCCGGGATTTGCAAAAGCTGCTGGCGTCCCGTGCGCGGCTGCCGAAGATGTGCGGCCCGAAATGCAAAACCAACGTGTCCATGTCGAACTCGGTCCCCGGAGCTATCCCGTGCTCATCGGCACGGATATGATCGAGAGCCTCGGCGCGACTTTGCGCGAGCATGGGTTGAAGCAGACGAATGCTTTCGTCGTCACGAATCCGCAGGTCGGCGCGCTGTATTTTTCGGCGTTGGAAAATGCGCTCGCCGCCGGTGGGTTCACGCGCATTGTGCGGCACGAAATTCCTGCGACGGAGGAGGGAAAAAACTGGGATGAGTTCTCGAAAGTCTGCGCGGCGCTGCTCGGGAATTTTCCCGACACCGGTGCGATCCCGCTCGTGATCCTGCTCGGCGGCGGGGTGGTCGGCGATCTCGGCGGATTTGCGGCGGGCGTGTTCCGGCGCGGCGTGGCGTTTGTGCAGATGCCGACGACGCTGCTCGCGGCGGTGGATTCCAGCGTGGGCGGGAAGGTCGCGGTGAATTTTGGCGGCGTGAAAAACATCATGGGCATCTTCAATCAGCCCCGGCTCGTCGTGTGCGATCTCGCGCTGCTGCGGACGCTCGATCCGCGCGAGGTGCGCAGCGGCGCGAGCGAAGTCATCAAGTACGGCGCGGTGTGCAGCGCGCCGCTTTTCGAGCAGCTCGAACGCGGCGATTTGGAAAAGCTGCTCGCGCTCGATCCGGCGGTGACGACCGGCATCGTCACGCAATGCGTCGCGCTGAAGGCGCGCGTGGTCGAGCAAGATGAGTTCGACAAAAAAGGCATCCGCAACGTGCTGAACTTCGGCCACACCATCGGACACGCGCTCGAACTCAGCGCCGACTACGCGCTCACCCACGGCGAAGCCATCGCCATCGGAATGCTCGCCGCCACGCGCATCTCCCGCGCGCTCGGCCTGTGCGACGAAGCCCTTGCCAGCCAGCTCCGCGCGCTGTTCGACCGCGCGGGATTACCGGCGACTTTTCCAAACCAGCCCGACCTTTCCGACCGCATCCACGCCGCAATGCGGATGGACAAAAAATTCCGCGACGGAAAAAATCTCTTCGTCCTCCCGACCGGCATCGGCGCATGGCGGCAGGTGGAAAATATCGCGCAGCCTTTGATCGACGACGCGGTGACCGCGGCTCTCGGCGCGGGAGTATAAATCCCGCGCGGGCGTCACCACTCCACTTTCGCACTCGGATACTGCGCGATGAGATAGTCCGCCGTCAGGATTACCGCGCTGATGTCCTCCGCAGTGGCGATGATGACGCGATCACAGGGATCGTGATGAAGCGATGGCAGTGCCGTGGAATTCAGAAAAATGGAGTCCGTAACATCCCCCACCAGCAAACCGTGATGAGCGACGCTTCGCCGCCACCAGATTTCCGGCACGTCGCAAAGAGTGAGTTTTCCCTTGTGATATTTGACGCCGATTTCGAACGCACTGATGGCGGATACGAAGATGGAATCTCGGCTGTCACTGATGAGCCGACGCGCTTTTTCCGATAGCATCGGGTCGCCAGCGACGAGCCACAGCAGGGCGCACGTATCGAGGAGGATGTTCACTCGAACGCTTCCGGCCAGTCTTCGGGATCGAGCGGCTTCGTCGGGTCTTCGTGAAATATGATCTTTCGCAACTCCGGGTGCGGCTTCAGCGGATCGTGATTCGCCTTCCGCTCGGAGAGGATGGTGAGCAGCGCACGCGCCTTCTCCGGCAGCGTGACGCCATCCGGCGGCGTGACGTGGCCGTGGTCCAATTCGACTTCGATGATTTGCGCGCTCATGCCGTGATTAGACCGCACCGCCATGCAGGCGTCAAATCACGCACCCGCCCGCAAGCCGTCCCCTCACTCGCGCACGTCTTCCACGTAACGCGCGATGCGGAAGCCGGTGGGCGCGCCGAGCGTGGCGAGCGATTCGTCGTAGTGAAAACCGCCGGTCCCGGCGTCGAGTACGTCGAAGGAATGCGCGACCACCGCGCCGGACCATTCGACTCCGCCGTTCAATTTCACGTCGCAGCCGGGTCCGTGGAAAACGGCGCAGACGACCGCCGTGCCCGATGCGCGCAGGGTTCGCGGGCTGCCCTGCGCGTCTTCGCCGTAGATTTGCAGCCGCGCGGGGAGGCTGCTGCTGCCGATGCCGGAATTGATCGCGCGGCTGTGGAAATCGACATTGCCGCGCACGAAAATTTGCGCGGTGACGTTCGGCGGAATTACGATCTCGTCAGCGAGCACGTCGAGGTCGCCATTGATTGCGATGATGACCGCGCCCGTTGTTCCGACGGGCGGTGCGGCGACGGTGAAGCCGCCCAGATTTCCACCGACGAGATAGCGCGCGGGCGCGGATTCGGGGCCGGTGAGGAACGGCCCGCCGAGCAGCGGCGGCGGCAGGTAGATGCCCGAGGCGGGACGCGCCATCGGTTTCATCTCGCGGAAAAAATCGTCGCGCACCCGCGCCGTGTCGAGGTTCGCGGGGTCGGAAACATTTTCGCGGGCCGCGGTGGCGGGATCGTCGCCGCCATTGGTCGCGATGGCTCCCCGCACGCGCGTGCCGTGCGCGGCGATCAGCGCGCCGTAGAGCGAATTCGCGGGACGGCCGAGGTTGCTCGCGAGGCCGCCATTTTCCTGCACCTTCGGACTCGTGTGGCCGGGATAAGCGCCGGCATTCGACTTGAGCGGATCGCGCGAATCGTAGCTGTCCACGCACCAGGTGCCGCCGGGGCTGAGGCCCAGCGATTGATCGGTGAAGATGGCCAGCTCGAATGGCAGGATGGGTTCCACCAGCACCTCGATCGTCCGCGAAGCACTCGGCGCGGCGATGTTCATGGGATTGCCCACGTCGTCCCGGCGCAGTTGCGGGCGGACGTTGCGCAGGCTGTAGCGGCGGAGCGCGGCGTCGGCGCTGTCGGGAGCCGCGTAGGCGGGCGGCGCGAGGCCGCAGGTGGCCATCGAGCGGATGCGGAACCAGCGGCCATTCGTGTTCGCGGTGGGATAGACGGCCCAGAGCTGCACATCGACTTCCGCCGTCGATCCGCCAGACGCCGTGACGTTGAAATTATCGAGAAAGATGGGCTGGGACATTTGCGCCGCAGGGGCGAGCAGCGCCTGAATGGTGGCGAGCGTGTTGCCGAGCGCGGGGCCGAGCAGGCCGCCGGTCGTTTGCTTCCAGCCCTGCCAGTTGCCGGGCGTGGTGCCGGTGGCGTTGCGGGAAAGTTCGGCCATCGCCACGTCGATGCCCGCCTCGGCGGCGAGCCGCGCCTCCTGCCACGCGGCGGTCTGGTAGGTCATGCGAAATTTCGGGCCGATGCGTTCGAGCGTGAGCGCCGCCATGAAAGTGAGCGCCGCGATGGCGATCAAGCACAGGACAAGCGTCCCGGCGTTTTCGCGGTGGAAAAGTGGCGTGCGTTTCATGGCGGTCAATCCACGCGAAGATTGCGAATCATAACCCGGTCGCTCGCCGTGACGGTCGGATGGGCGCTGCTGAAAGTCGCCGCGAACCACGTCTCGATGCCGCCGGATTTTCCATCGGACGCGACGCTCACGCGGACGTGCAGATCGTCCGCGCGGCGCACGAGCACGCGCGCCGCCGCCGCTTCCTGCCGCACGAAACAAACGCATCCCTCCCCGCCCACGAACAGCTTGCGGAAAGTCACCGTGATGCTCGGCGAAGGGCCGGACGCATCACCGTACGCGACCCGATCGCCCGCCGCGATCACCGGCAGCGCCTGATCGAAATTCGCATCCGACGGCGCGTTGCTTTTGTAATAAGCGGGCAGCGTCACGACGAGATCGGTCGTGTTTTCCACGACGGCGGAACCCGCGGCCAGACGCACCGACCCCGCACCGCCGGTGACCGTCGCGATGCCGATCGCGCGCCGCAAATCGCGCGCGATGTAATCCATCAGCAGGCGCTGATTCGACTGGTCCGTCGCGTAGCGTTCGCTGTTGTAGGAAGTTTTTTGCAAACCCAGCGAACCCATGAACAGCCCGCCGACCACAAAGACGCTTGCCACCATCGCGATGAGGACTTCGGCCAGCGAGAAGCCATGTTGGCGGGCGCGCCGTTTCATCGCCTGGCCGGCAAGCCGAATGCGCTCCCGAAAACGCCGCTCCGCGTCAGCCCCGTGCGGCAGATGAGCGTCCGCAACTGACGCTGCTGCACGCCGCGCATGTTGTTCCACGAGGCCGTGATCTCGACCAGCAGCAGCGGCTCCGTCCCAAGACTGCCGTTCGTGCGAATCTGCGCCGCGCCGTTTTGCCGCTGGACCCGGAACATGCCGGTCTCCGCGCCGCCCGAACCCACCGCGGCGGGCACGGAAACCGAGACCGTTTCCACCAGCGCGGAGCCGCCGAGTTCCGCCTCGCTTTCCACCGCCGTCTGCATCAGCGCGGCGAGCGCCGTGGCATTGGAAATTTCCGGCCACGGTTTCGCGCGGATCATTTCGATGCGCTGCTGAATGACGCGGCTGCCCGCGGCGACCTGCCGCGCCGAGCGCAGCGTGTGCAGCCCCTGCGCCGTCATCGCAAAAATGTCGCCGAGCGCGATGGTCACGAGCAGGACGGCGATCATCACCTCGACCAAAGTGACGCCCCGCTCCCGGGCTTTGGCGTAAGCGGAGTGTGAGTGCATTTGGGAACTGGTAAGCAGGAGACATTCCGCCGGGCGGAACAGCCGTCATTGCCAAAGCGCCGCCGGTGTGAGTGCCTTGCGCCCCATGCCCGATCTTTCTTCCAACGCCCTCGTCAGCGCGACCGAACTCCTCGTGCGCTACGGCACGCAAACCGTGCTCGATAAGGCCACGCTCACGATCAACGACGGCGAGCGCGTCGGCCTCCTGGGGCGCAACGGCTGCGGCAAATCCACCTTCCTCCGCATCGCCGCCGGAGTGCTGGAGCCGGATGGCGGGCAGTTCACGCGGCGGCGCGAACTCGTCACCGGATACCTCCCGCAGATGTTCGATCTCGATGCTTCGCAAAACGTCCACGCGAACATCCTCGCAGGCGCGCAGCTCGTGCTCGATCTCATCGCGGAATACGAACGCATCGACTCCGACAGCCCGCGCAGCGCGCAGGTGCTCGGGCAGATCGAGCACTTCGACGGATGGAATCTCGAACACCGCGCGCGCAGCCTCATCAGCAATCTCCACGCGCCCGATGAGGAGCGCCTCGTCGGCACGCTTTCCGGCGGGGAAAAGCGCCGCGTCGCGCTCTGCCGCGCCCTGCTCGCGCGCCCGGATTTTCTCATCCTCGACGAACCGACGAACCATCTCGACACCGGCTCGATCGAGTGGCTCGAAGATTTCCTCGCGCGCTATCCGGGCGCGTGCCTCTTCGTCACGCACGACCGCTATTTCCTCGATCGCATCGCGACGCGCATCGTCGAATTGCAGCGCGGCCAGTTCATCAGCAACGAGGGCGGCTACAACGATTTCCTGATTTCGAAGGCGCAGCGCCAGGGCGCGGAGGAGGAGCAGGAGCGGAAGCGGCAGAAGTTTTTGAAAAAGGAACTCGAGTGGGTGCGGCGCGGGCCGCAGGGGCGGCGGACGAAATCGGTCGATCGCATCGAGCGGTATTTCGAGATGGCCGGGCAGGACGCGCTGGAGCAGGAGATCGATGTGGAACTCATCATCCCGCCCGCGCCGAAGACGGCGAACCGCGTCATCGAATTGCGCGACGCGGGCCTCGATCTCGGCGGGCGCACGCTGTTTGAAAATCTCGATCTCGATCTGCCCGCGGGCGCGCGGCTCGGCGTCGTGGGCCGCAACGGGCTCGGCAAAAGTTCGCTGCTCAAAGTCATCCTCGGCGAACTCGCGCCGACGCGCGGCAAAGTGGAAATCGGCTCGCGCACGCAGATCAATTACGTCGATCAAAACCGGCTCATGCTCGATGAAAACAAGACGGTTTGGGAGGAAGTCGGGGAGAACCGCGAATACGTCGCACTCGGCGATGAGCAGATCACGCTGCGCGGGTACCTGCGGCGTTTTCTTTTCACCGAAGACCGCATCAACACCAAGATCGAGCACCTCAGCGGCGGCGAACGCAGCCGCGTCCTGCTCGCGAAAATTCTCAAGCGCGGCGGCAACGTCATCATTCTCGACGAACCGACGAACGACCTCGACCTCGCCACACTGCGACTGCTCGAAGAGGCGCTCGTGGCCTTCAAGGGCAGCGTCATCGTCGTCAGCCACGACCGCTATTTTCTGAACCGCGTCTGCACGCACATCCTCGCCTTCGAGGGCGATGGAGTCGTGACGGTGAACGTCGGCAACTACGACTACTACCTCGAAAAACGCGCGCAAAAATCCGCCGCCGCGACCGCCTCCTCAAAATCCGCACCCGCGAAAACCGCGCTGCCCGCGTCAAAGGAAAAACCGCGCAAACTTAAGTGGAAGGAAGAACGCGAACTCGAAACCATCGAAGCCGAGATACACGCCGCCGAAGCGGAAGTCGCGCGCCTCGAAGCCCTCCTCGCCGCGCCGGATTTCTACGCGACCCATGCAAAGGACTGGCCGGAATTTGAAGCACGCCACGAGGCCGCGAAGAAGACCGTCGCGCGCCTCTACGGGCGATGGGAGGAACTCGAAGCAATCAAGCAGGGCTGACCGACCAATCAGCCCCGATGCCGGAAAATCAATTTTGTTTTTTTGCATCCAGGCGGCACCTGGATGTCGAAGGTGCGGTGGAAATTATCGTTCCGTTAACCCTCCACCACAACAAAACCCAAAACCAAACGACACCACACACATGACAAAAAACATCACTCTCGGGCTCTTCACGCTCGGACTCATCGCCTCGACCTCCGCGCTCCACGCCGCGACCATCTACGGTCTCACCTCGAGCAACGGCCTCATTTCCTTCGACTCCGCGACTCCCGGAACGGTGGCGAACATCGGCACCATCTCGCAGCCCGGCATCGTGGACATCGACTTCTTCCCCGTGAACGGCCTGCTTTACGGCATCACCAGCACGGGCAACACCTACTCGATCAGCACCGCAAACGCGGCGGCGACCTTCCTGTTTTCCCCGCTCACCGCGCTCGCGAATCTCACGGACCTCGACTTCAATCCGGTCGCGGATCGCATGAGGCTCTTCGGCGACACGGACCAGAATTACCGCATGGTGCCCAACGCGACGACCGCGCCATCCGCCTCCGGGACTGCGGGAACGGTGATCGTGGACGGCACCTTCACGAACACTTCGTTCCAACTGGTCTCGAGCGCCTACACGAACAACTTCGACGGAGCCTCGGCGACGACGCTTTACAGCATCGACACGACGACCGACTCGCTCATCATTCACAGCGTCACGCCGCAGTTCAACACGGTGACCGCCGTCGGTGGCGGGCTCGGCGCTTCGCTCGGCATCAATGTCGGCTTCGACATCGATCCAGCCGGGGTCGCCTACCTGAGCAGTGACAATGCGTTTTACACCGTGGACCTCGTCACCGGACTCGCGACCACCGCGGGCGCCGTGGGTGGGAGCGGCCTGGTGAGCATCGCGGCGGCGGTGCCTGAGCCGACGACGGCGCTCCTCAGCTTCACGGGCCTCGCGCTCCTCGCCGCGCGGCGTCGGCGGACGATCTGAGGCGGAAGACATTTCTATTGTTGGTAAATCCGGCACCGGCGCTTCCCGCCGGTGCCGGATTTGTTTCGCGGCCTCCCGGTCGGTTCCTCTCACCGCCATTCGCGAATAAGTTGGTGTGGCTTTGCGAGGGCTGCCCTAGGTATGAAGTTACCTTTTCATGCCGTCGAAGATGCTTTCCGCCGCTCTCTGCCGATTCTCATTTTCTAAAATCACCCGCCTTTTTTTCCCGCTGGCCATCACCTTCACGCTGACTGCGGCAGCCAATGGGGCGGGCATTTTTCGCGATGGGCAAAGTGCGCGCACCATGTCGCTCGGCGGTGCTGCCACAGTCGGCGACGGCACGCCGATCGACGCGCTCGCGGCAAATCCAGCGGCGCTCGGGGCGAAATCGGCGACGCTCCAGCTCGGCATCGCCGCCGGTTTCGCGCACGAAACTTTCAGCAATCGCGCCAACGACCGCGCGCGGATGAACGACGAGGACTTCGTGCCGAACGCCGCCTTTTCCCTGCCCGTCGGGCGTCTCACCCTCGGCCTCGGCGTGATCCCCGACGCCACGCTGCGCGCCGACTGGCGCTACCGCGACACGCCCGGCGGGCTGGATGGCATCACCACGCTCGGCACGCGCACGCACAAATCGGAGATCATCCTTTTGCGCACCGCGCTCGGCGCGAGTTGGGAAGTGAATGACCGGCTCTCGCTCGGCGGCAGTGTCGGCTTTCTCTACAATCGCAATCAACTCGAAGCGCCCTACATCATCCAATCGCAGCCCACGCTCGCGGGGGCGAAAACGCGGCTCGATCTGGAGACGGAAGGCACGGGTTGGAACGCGCAATTCGGCGTGTTGTGGAAACCGATTCCGTCAGTGAAACTTGGCGCGAGTTACACGCTGGCTTCGCGGGTGAAAACGAGGGGGCGCGGCTACTCGGACGCGCGCGTGCAGCTGCGCAATCTCGGGCTCGGCGCGCTGGACGGGCGGGCGACGTTCGAGGCGGAGGTGACGAATGAATTTCCCCAAATCGCCAGTGCGGGCCTCGCGTGGCAGGCCGCGCCGTGGCTCCTGCTCACCGGGCAGGTCGATTGGGTCAATTGGGCGGACACTTTCGACACGCTCGAAGTCCGCCTGCGCCACACGACAAATCCGAGCTACCGCCTGCTCCTCGGCGGCAGTAATCTGGATGACGACATCCCGCTCCACTGGCGCGATCAATGGGTCTGGCGCATCGGCGCGGAAATCACGCTCAACAAGGAATGGACGCTGCGCGCAGGCTACAGCTATGCGAATAATCCCGTGCCCGGCGGAACGCTCACGCCGCTCACTGCCGTCATCATGGAACACACGATCGGCGCTGGCATCGGCTGGCGCGCAGGGCGATTCGGAATCGATCTGGCCTGGCAGTGGCAGCTTCCAAACAAGGAACACATCGGGCGCAGCAATCTGCGCAGCGGCGAGTATTCGGACAGCGACATCGAGGCCGGAGTGCAATGGCTCGGCCTCACCACCACGGTCGGTTTTTAGCTTAACTGCGGTAGTGAAAAACCACTTATGGACACTTATGAACACTAATGCAGAGAGTTGGAGGCTCCTAACTCCGTCCGAGCTATACTTATCTATTCAGTGAGCCTTTCTATCAGGGGTTCCGGCTCATAGCTTCTTCATGAGTGTCCATAAGTGTCCATGAGTGGTTTTAAGTTCAGTTCACGCGGCGCGGGTCACTCCATGATGCGCTGGAAAAACCAAAAGGCTCCCGCCGTGGTGACACACAGCGCACCGGCGGAGATGACGCGCTCGGACGCGAGGGTACTGCGCTGGCGGAGCAGCGCGAGCAGCGGGGCGACGGTGAGGACGATGCAGGCCTGGCCGATTTCCACGCCGCCATTGAAGGCGGTCAACGACCAGCCAAGCGCGTGACGCGGAAGCACCATTTCTTGCAGGACACTGGCAAAGCCGAACCCATGAATCAGTCCGAAGCAGAAGGCGAAGATCAACCGCGGGTCGTGCTTTTTTTTGCCAAGAAATGCGTGCAGGCCGACGAAGACGATACTGAGCGCGATGGCTGGCTCGATGATGGATGAGGGCGGGCGGAAAAGCCCGAGGGTGGCGACTCCGAGGGTGATGCTATGCGCGGCGGTGAACGCCGTGATGATTTTCAAAAGTTGCCCAACACTGCCGCCGAGCAGCAGCAGCCCGATCACGAAAAGAATGTGATCCGGCCCGATGAAAATGTGATGCACGCCAGAGCGGACAAACTGCCGGACGACCCTGGCGATGCCTTGTTGCGAGCCAGTGCGAAACTCGATGGGCGCAGCGTCGCCCTCGAAAATCTCCTGCCGCTGGAGATGTCCGCCTTCATAGATGTTCACGAAGGTCCGATGTCGCGGATCGTAGGGAAAAAGCTGGCACTCCACCCGAAGCGTCGTCGGCGCGGCGGGCCAGGCGTAGTGAAATTCGAGATGCAAGTCGCGCTTGCCGGGCGCGGGAACGATGCCGCGCAACTCTGCGCTGAGCGGCTGGCTGTCGGCGGAAATTTGCAGGCGCGTTTTCACGAGGTCCGCGAGCGCGGCGCGCTGGGTGGCGGCGGTCGCGGGATCGAGCAGCATGTCGGGCTCGATCTTTGTCAGATCGTGCGCGAGGTCCGTGGTCGAGGCCGCGAGGCTGGCGGTGAGACCGTCCGCGCCGAGACGAAGATCGAGGAAGCTCGTCGGCTCATCGTGCGCGGATGCGCGCGCGATCAGCGCGAGCAGCAGCGCGGCGAGGCAGTGCGGCGTCTTCACGGCGCGGCGCTGGCGAGTTGGGTGAGCGCCTTCGCCGCGATGGGTGCGAGCAAAACGTGGAAGCGCGAGTTGCCATCGAGCGCCTGTTGCAAATGCTGCTGTGCCGCCGCCCGATCACCCAACGCGCTGGCGATCATTCCCGCGTGAAATTGCATTTCCGCGTCGGGCGTCTTGCGGCTGAGCGCGCGCTGCATCGCCTCGCTCGCGCGGGACAGGTCGCCATTCTTGAAATACACCCACGCCAGCGTGTCCGCCTCCATCACATTGCGCGTGAGCTTATGCTGCTCGGCCATCCGCAATGCCTCGACTAACTTGCGATCGTGATCCGCGTAAAATTTCGCCATCTGCATGTGGTCGTGAACCGCGCCCGCGACGTGCGCGGCGTGCAGCGCCTCGACCTGCGCGTAGTATTTTTCCGCCGTGTCGCTGTCGCCATCGCGTGCGCTCAGGTCGCCGAGCGCAGCGAGTGCTTCGTGATTCGGCCCCGCTTCGAGGACCGTCTCATAGTGCTTCCGCGCGGCGGCAAAATCCTCGCGCGCGGCGGCGATGCGGCCCGCAGCGAGCAGGACGTGAATGTTCCGCGAAGACGCCGCGAGCGCCGGTTCGAGAATTTCCGCAGCGGCATCCGTCCCACTGGTTTGGAATAACATCATCGCGAGCTGCGCCCGGCACCAGGCGGTGTTCTCGGCAAACGGCGCGCCGGCCTGGATCGCGCGCGCCATCAACTGCATGGCGTTTTCCTTTTCCCCCGTGAGCCAGAGCAGATGCGCGCCGCGGCTCCACGAGGAAAGGTCGGGCCGCAAGTCCATCATCTTTTGGTAATGCTCAAACGCCTGGTCATAGTCGCCGAGTTCCACTTCCGCATCGCCGACGATGCCCACGGCGGCGGCATTCCCGGCATCCAGCGCGAGTGCCTTTTCCGCCCACTGGATGCTTTGATCGAAGGTATGACGTCCGCCCGTGACCCAAGCCATGCCCGCCATCGCCGCGGCACTCTTTGGATCGATCTCGAGCGCGTGCAGATAAGTCATCTCTGCTAAGTCATAATAACGCGGATCGGCGGAATCGCGCTGCGCCTGCGCGAGCACGTCGCCGAGAGTGACCCAGCGCACGGCATCTCCCGGCGACTTGCGAACGTGCGCGATGGCCGCGCCCACCGTCTTCCCCCGCGCCGCATCCGCTGTGGGCAGTAACGCGAGAATTTCCTCCGCGCTGCGCTGCGCAGGCGGCTGCTGGGTCGCGGCGACGGGTGCGCGTGGAGTTCTCAAAACGAACGCCGCGATAAAGGCCGCGATCAGCGCAAAGGCGACGACGGCAAGACGCGGCGGCAGCGTTTTTTTGGAAGGGTCGCTCATGGGCGGGCGTGGATGCAAAAGCGCCGGCTCATTTCACAATGAGCCGGCGCAGTTAGTAGTCAGATACTTAGAAATTACTGACCCACATTAGGACCGGAATCCTTGCTATTGCGAGGGCCGGGGTTCGGAGTCGCCGCGTAGGGGAAGACGCGGTTATAGGGTTGATCGTTTGCCGCTACATTATCGCCAACCACGGTAACAGCCGTGTAATTCGGGCCGCTCGCGACTGCGGTGAGGGCAATATCGACCACGTCGTCACCGAACCGGCGGCCATTCGGCCATCCGCCTGGGATCGTTTGCCCGCCGCCAGTCGTGAGCGTGTCGCCGCCGAGGAATCCGAGGCGGTGGAATCCCGCATCGCCCGAGACGCGAACCGAAGGCGTCGTCGTGTCCACGCGGATCACGTCAGGGATATAGACTGCCGCGAGATCAAAGCGGCCCGTGGTCGCCAGCGGACCTGAGCCGGAGGCGTTGCCGAAGACCGCGACATTGATCAGCGCCGCGATTTCGGGGTTATTCGCATAGGTCGCAAAGCTGGCGGCATCCGCAGTGGGTGAAGTCCGGTTATAGTTATCCTTGTCGGCTAGGGCTACCAACACCTCGTTGAACAGCGGGTTGCCCAGCCGGTTCACCTGAATGTATGGCCCTGAGGAAGTGGGCGCGGCGTTCGTCGCGCGCAGAGTGATCCGCGGGCGGCTCACGGAGGCATAGACTCCCACGCCATTGCGTGCGCCGACTCCGGGCGCTCCACCATTAGTGAAGGGCGCATTGAAGGCGATGGAAGGGAGTTCCGTCAGCGGGATCACGACCGAGTAGTGCAGGACGTTGAACCCGCGGAACCCATCCACGCCGTTTCCATCCTGGCCAAGCCCATCGTTCGGGTTGCCGTTGTTATCCAAAATGCGCGGATCGAGCAAATCGAAGATCGCCGGAGTATCTGCAAAGAATCCATCTTCACGCGGTCCGCAGAAGGTCGTGTAGAGCGCGCCGCCCGTGGTGAAGTTATAGCGGGCCTG
>JAYVRQ010000594.1:0-3772 GCA_043776145.1 Chthoniobacteraceae bacterium | reverse complement strand
TGACGGGCGTCGCCTTCGCGCGCTGGTCGAATCGCCATCACGCCATCGCCGTGCCCATCGAAGACGACGCGCCCGATCCCGCGCGCGTGCTCCCGCCGCTTTGGCTCGCGCTGATTCCCGTCGTGCTGCCCATCGCGCTCATCGGCCTCGACGCCTCGCTCCCCGCGAATGCCGGATGGCTGGTGAAAACCATCGGCGACAAAGACATGGCGCTCACACTCGGCGCACTCGCCGCTCTGGCACCGCTGGCAGGCCGCAGCGCGATGGCGGTAAAGAAGGCGGTCCAGGAAGGTGCGGTCATCCTGCTCATCATTGCGGCGGGCGGCGCATTCGGCGGCGCGCTCCAGCAGACCGGTATTGCGGGACAACTCGCCGCGCATTTCCAGGGAATCCACGCACTCGCGCTCCCCGCCGTCTTCCTCGTCACCGCGCTCGTCCGCACTGCGCAAGGCTCCGCCACCGTCGCGATGATTACCGCCGCGCCCATCGCAAAAGCACTGCTCCTCGGCGGCGCGCCGATTCACCCCGTCTATTTCGCCCTCGCCATTGGCTGCGGCTCGAAGCCTTTTCCGTGGATGAACGACGCCGGCTTCTGGATCATCACGCGCCTCTCCGGGATGCGCGAAAGCGAAACCCTGCGCACCGTTTCGCCGATGATGTCCATCCAAGGCGTCGCTGGCCTCGCCCTCACCGTGCTCGCCGCGTGGCTGTGGCCGATGAAATAAAACGACGACGGTCGTTTGGACCGCACGAATTTGGCTCCGAACTCGCCGTTGGGCGTGCAATGCTGCGGGCCGTGCGGTAATGGAGCGCGCTGTGACTTCCCTTCGCAAAACACTCTTCGTCAATCCGCCGTCGTGGCAGGGCTTCGATGGCGGCGCGGGCTCGCGGTATCAGGCGAAGCGGGAGGTGCGTTCGTTTTGGTTTCCGACATGGCTCGCGCAGCCCGCGGCTTTGATCGAAGGCTCGCGACTGGTCGATGCGCCGCCGCACGATCAGACACGCGACGATGTTTTGAAAATCGCGCGGGATTTCGAAGTGGCGATCATTCACACGAGCGCACCGACGCTGCGCGGGGATGCGGAATTGGCGGAGGCGCTGAAGTCGCAGAATCGGGATGTGATCGTGGGATTGGTCGGCGCGCACGCGGCGGTTTTGCCGGAGGAAACGCTGGCGGCGAGCGAGGCGATTGATTTTGTCGGGCGCAAGGAATTCGACTTTACGTGCCGCGACGTGGCGCTGGGGAAACCGCTCGCGGAGATCGATGGGCTGTCGTTTCGCCGCGAGGGCAAGATCGTCCACAACGCGGAGCGCGCGAGCATTCAGGACTTCGATGCGCTGCCAAGCGTGATGGATGTGTATGCACGCGATCTCACGATCGAGAACTACTTCATCGGCTACCTGAAGCATCCTTACGTCTCGCATTACACGGGCCGTGGGTGTCCGGCGCAGTGTACTTTTTGCCTCTGGCCGCAGACGGTGGGCGGGCACAAGTATCGCGCGAAATCGCCGG
Organism: Chthoniobacteraceae bacterium; assembly: GCA_043776145.1. Lineage (GTDB taxonomy): Bacteria > Verrucomicrobiota > Verrucomicrobiia > Chthoniobacterales > Chthoniobacteraceae > JANLQB01. The sequence continues at coordinate 2,259 of JAYVRQ010000594.1, read as the reverse complement.
AGGGCGTCGCGCGAGAGATGGCGCACGCGCGGAAACTTTTCCCACAGGTGAAGGAATTTTTTTTCGACGACGACACCTTCACCGCCTACCAGCCGCGCGCCCGCGAGATCGCGAAACATCTCGGCAAACTCGGCATGACGTGGAGCTGCAACGCGCGGGCGAACGTGAATTACGAGACGCTGAAAACGATGCGCGACCATGGGCTGCGGCTGCTGCTCGTGGGCTACGAAAGCGGGAATCAGGCAATCCTCGATAACATCAAAAAAGGCATCCGGCTCGAAGAAGCGCGCGAGTTCACCGCGAACTGCAAGAAGCTCGGGATCACGATACACGGCACGTTCATCCTCGGGCTGCCCGGCGAGACGCACGCGACGATTCGCGAGACGATCGAGTTTGCGAAAGAGGTCGATCCCTTCTCGATGCAAGTCAGCCTCGCCGAGCCGTATCCCGGCACCGAGCTATACCGGCAGGCGAAGGAGAATGGCTGGTTCAGCGAGGACGTGGGTCTCGTCGATGGCCGCGGCCAGCAGACCGCCGCGCTGGAATACGACGGCCTTTCGCGCGACGAAATCTTCCACTACGTCGAACGATTCTACAAAGCCTACTACTTCCGCCCGCGCGCCATCGGGCGGATGCTCGGCGAGATGCTGCTCGATTTCGACGTGCTGAAACGCCGCTTGCGCGAAGGCGGGGAATTCTTCCGCTTCCTGCGCCTCCGCAGCGCCCTCGGATAGCCTGCAAAATACAGGCGCCAGCCGCGCATACCGCCTCCGCTACGCCACCCGCGCCTGTCGCGAGTGCCAGATTCCCATTTGGAATTCACTGCGGAAGCCTTTTTGGCCGGTGCCAACTTCCGATACCTTGCGCTTTTACAAACTCGCCGGCTTAAACCTTGTAATCACCTATGGCCTGTCGGTCATTCGGTTCCGGGAGGCAATTGCTTGACCTTGATTGATTTGACGGTGACTTCGGCATCGCCAGATGAATACACGCTCACGGGCTTGTCGAGTTGCGAGTAATCGCCAGCGTGCTCAAAGCGCAGTTGGCCGTCCACGAAGACTGATTGCTTCTTTGGCGTGACGAGCCAGCGGACGGTCACATACTGCTTTGTGGGAATCAGACCCGCGCCGAACTTGTGTTTGCCATTGGCCGGACCACCGTCGATCCGAAGTTGATTCCGGTCTTTTTCCCAATTGAAGATGAGTTGGTCGGCAGCATAGCCTAGACGGAGATTGGTGGAGTCAGTCTTGGCTTCGATCAGGATTTCCACGGGTGGTTTGAACGTGGCTTTCGTCGTGATTACGCCGTTTTTCTTGAGCTTCGCGGGGCTGCCCTGGCCGCCGTCGGTTCGGGCGGAAATGTGCTCTGCGAATATGGGAGCCGGCTCGGCGGCGAACAACCCGAGGGCAGTCAGTGTGAAGCATCCGGCGGTGAGGAGGTATTTAAGCATAATTTAAGTTAGGGTTTGGATGATTGAAAGAGCGGCGACTCGAGACGTCTAACGACCCCAAGCTCAGCGACAGCGGAGTGCGGCGCGGTAGCTGCGTGGTGGAGCGAAGGGAAGGCATACGAGCTAGAGAAAAAGGTGGGTCGGACGAGACGGGTCCGAGCTAGAAATAGCAGCTACCGTGACACGCGGAACCGTTCGCGTAGCGCATGGTTAGGCGTTGGCTTTGATTGCATTGAGACGCTCAGGTGAGAGTGAGTTCAGTTCAGATTCCAGCAACCAACCGCGGGAAAGCCATTGCGAAAGTTGTTCGTTGGCGGTCTGGAAGTTCATGGTGAAGCAATACTGTCGTTCCTTGCGCCAGTGGCGAATCTGGAGTTCGAGCGCCCAAAGATCGTCGATACCGTTGATCTTGTAGTTTGCGTGGAGTGTGATGGCCTCTAGTTCGGCGCGCTTCTGGGCGCGCTCGGCGGCGGTCTTGGCGACTGCTTTGTCTTTCGGTGACCACTGATTGCTCATGGTTGGAAATCGCGCGTGAAAAGCCTAACATCAGGGTAGCCACCATTTTTGTGGAGGTTTATGAACTTGTAGCCCGCGCAAATGGAAGTTTTCCGATGTCACGAGGGATATTTTTGTGCGGTTTGCGCGATATTGGCAAGGCAAAACTTCATGCTTGCGAAACTACCCTGCGGGATCGGTGGGATAGTCCGCATGGCGACTAACCCTGCATCCGTTCGTAACAGGAGCCAGGCATCGGCATCGCCGATGTTCATGCAACTGATCGTTTCGCCTTAACTGATGGATTGCCACGC
>JAYVRQ010000593.1:0-3775 GCA_043776145.1 Chthoniobacteraceae bacterium | reverse complement strand
CCGCCATGACCATCACCCTGCCCGACGATCCCGCGCTGGCATCCATGACGGAGGCCGAACTCCAGCTCGACCTCGCCTGCGGGCTTTTTGCGTCGGGCCGCGTTTCGCGCGGGGTGGCTGCCCGGATCGCAGGGGTGGATCGGGGCACGTTCGATGAGGCCGTCTTCGCCCGGCACATTCCCTCCTACACTTCCGAGATGCTGGATCAGGATCTCGCGGCAACGAAGACGCTCTTCCCCGAGTGATCGTCGTCACGGACACCTCCGTCGTCCTGAACCTCGCGTGGCTTCGTCACGACGTACTGCTGGCCAAGCTCTTCGTCACAGTCCTCGCACCACCTGCCGTCGTCGCCGAATTTGAGCGGCTCGCTCGCGACGAACCGCGCTTCCACGGCCTCCGGTTCCCGCCCTTCATCAGCGTCATCGCCCCTGCGGAAATTCCTCCCGCCATCGCGCGCAACGACGCCCTCGACGCCGGGGAAATCGCCGCGCGTGCACTCGCCGTCGGTCGCGGCATCCGCCACGTCCTCATTGATGAAATCGCCGCCCGTGCCGCTGCCATCGCCCTCGGATTGCAGCCCTCGGGCCTGTTGGGGATTCTCATCGAGGCGAAGAAAAGGAAGCATATCAGTCTTGTTCTCCCGCTGCTGGACCGCCTCCGCGACGGTGCCCGTTTCCGTGTCGGCGACGACCTTCGCCAGCGCATCGCCACGCTCGCCGGGGAATTGGCGTGAAGCAGGCACTCCTGTCCACATTTTGAATCCGCAAACGACGGGTGTTCCCCGGTGGCACGCAGGACGATGTTCCAGTTTGGAACACTTGTAGCCGATCGTCCGCAGACCGATTCGGTTTCTGCTGGCATAAAATGCCATGCCGAAACGGGATTCAACCCTCACCGCGTTTGGCCGCAACGTGGCGAGGATTCGCACGGAACGTGGCTACTCACAGGACAAACTCGCCGAGAAATCTGATCTTGATCGCACGTATCTCAGCGGCATCGAGCGCGGCGTGCGGAATCCGGGCATCAAGGCGGTCCTCAAACTTGCCCGCAGTCTGCGCGTCGGAGTGGATGAGCTTTGCCAAGGCGTTGCGGCATGAGCAGCGCCCCGACCTTCCTCGATCTCTTTTGCGGCTGCGGCGGCTTTTCGCTCGGCATGGAGCGCGCTGATTTTCGCTGTCTCGCGGCGATTGATTTCAATAAGGAAGCCATCGCCACGTTGCGCGCGAATTTTCCTCAGCTCGGGGAAGATCGCGCGAGGCATGAAGACCTCACGACCTTTCGCCCGGAGGACCTCGCCAAGATCATCGGCACGGAGCGGGTGGACGTGATCGTAGGGGGGCCGCCCTGCCAGGGTTTCAGCACCGCGCGACAGGTGGATGGCGCGAACCACGGCGAGCGCCTGAAGGCCGATCCGCGGCGGCATCTCTTTCGCGAGTTGCTGCGCTATGTGGAGTTCTTTCAGCCGCGCGTCTTCGTCATGGAAAATGTGCTTGGCCTGCGGACGGCGGCGGGCGGGGAATACTTCACCGCCGTGCAGCATGAGGCGCGGCGGCTGGGACAGGCGCAGGGACGGCCAGGCTACCGGGTGCATGGGCAGGTGGAGGATGCGTATGCGCTCGGCGTTCCGCAGAAGCGGCAACGCCAGCTCATCATCGGCGTGCGGAACGACCTCCCCGGCTATTTTCCGCCCGACCTTCGGCCTGCGAAACGCGCCCGGCCTGGCACGAATCTCGGCGCGGCGATCAGTGATCTGCCGCCGATTCCCGCGGGTGGCGGGGAAGAGGAGCGCGCCTACGAACGTCGGTGGCGCCGCAACGCATTGGCGCAGTTCGGGGTGGCGGCGAGAAACTATCTTTTCAAGGTTCTCGAAGTCCGCAAAACCCGGTGGCTCACCGCTCATCGCGCCCGCCCGCACAGCGCGCGCGACCTGCGCGATTTCGCGCGACTCGCCGAGGGGCAGAGTTCCGCGCAGGCCATGCGCGCCGGCATCGAGTTCGAGTTCCCGTACAAGAAGACCACCTTCACGGACCGCTACACGCGGCAGAGCCGCCATGCGCCGTGCAGCACCATCGTCGCGCATCTGAGCAAGGACGGCCTCATGTTTATCCACCCGCGGCAAAACCGTTCGCTCACCCCGCGCGAAGCCGCCCGGGTGCAGAGCTTCCCGGATTGGTTCCAGTTTCCCGTCGCCCGGACCCATCAGTTCCGGCTCATCGGCAATGCGGTTCCGCCACTGGTGTCCGAGGCGGTCGGCGATGCCGTGCGCGCATTTTTGCGCGTCTCCCATTCGTCCCCGCCTCGCCCGAGGCAGACGGCCTTGCCGCTCGCGCTGCAAAGGCGGGCAAGCGGGAAAAAGCGCGGGAGACCTCCGCTCGATCTTCCGCACGATCTCCTGGAAGCTCACGCCCGGCTGCGCGTGCTGGCGCAGGCCAACCCCGTTCAGATTCGTGCTTTCGACCCCGCCGCCTTTCGCCGTGGCTGGCATGCGCTGCTTTTCGCCTTTCCCGAACTGCATCCTGACAACGCGTTTCCCAAAGCGCACGGCTCCGCCCGTTTCGACGCAGAGCCGCCGCTCGCGGAAGCGCACGAATGGCGCGAGCGATTCGAGCGCAGCGGCTGGCCCGTGGCGCCTGAAAATGTGGCAGTTCAGTGGCTCAACTGACTGAATCCATGCAGACCCTCACAACCACTCGGTACTTTCCGCAAGGCGAGGCCGCTATCGTTCACCAGAACGGCGCGCAACTCACCGCGAGCAGCAAGGGCATTGAAATTACTCTTCACACCCGCGAGGGCGAAAATTCGCCCTGCTGTGCGGAACTTGTGAGCGGCAACCACTACTCAGAAATCGGCCTTTTGTTTGATGGGAAGGAGCTAGCCGATTTTGACGGCGTCTTTTCCCTTCCGCGTGAGATCGGCGAAATGTTGAGGGATGCCGGGTATGTCGTGCCGGAGGAGCTTTTTGTCTGATTCAACCTGACGGACGGAACACTCGAACATGCCCTCAGCAGCGAATGCCACGTTACTTTCGTGCCACCGTTCCTGATTACTTCGAGCGTGGTTTCAGGATGCAGTCTAAATTTGTGTTGCACCGCATTTGACGAGGAACTCAGAAGTAGAATCGAAGACCGCAATCTCGCGGGTCTCATCACGGTCGTCGCCGTGGGGCACGAAAATCACGACTCCAATTCGGGCGCGCGTGAGCAGCACGCGGTATTTGTTCCGGGCAAACTCCCGCTTTTCTTCCGACTTCTCAAAATACCAGCGAGGTCGTTTGCCGGCCGGAGTTCGCACCCGGCGGGAGTTCCAGTCTGTCGTGCCGGGCATCACCACAAAATCTCCACCCCAACAGATGCCGCACCAATCAAGTTCCAAGCCCTGGCATTCAAACTCCGTCGCTGCAACCTCAAGCTGGCTCGAACCGCGAATATCGCCGGAGGTCCGAAGAAACCAGTCCGGCCAGTTAATGCCGTTACGAAAGTCAGGCGATACTTCGATACCGTCCGCTCGGAGGCGAACCGCACCGGAGCTTGCGAGCAAACCCGCGCGCAGTTCGTCGCCCGCATGTTCGCGCAGAATCCGCTTCGCAGCAGACAACTCGCGCGTGACCCAAATCGGATACTCGCTGAGTTCGTCGGCGATCGTGCGTGCTTCGTTCACGTCACCCGCAATCACGCGGTTGACCCACTCCGAATACTTCTCCGCGCGGAAGCTCCGTTTCGCGACGGCGAGATGCAGCGCGGGTTTCACGCTCGCAAACGCAGGCACTTGCCCGTCA
>JAYVRQ010000592.1:0-3775 GCA_043776145.1 Chthoniobacteraceae bacterium | reverse complement strand
CGCGATGCCGGAGAAAGTCGCCGAGATGAAGGCGCTGCTGGAGAAGCTCATCACCGCCGGCCGCAGCACGATCGGCGCGCAGCAGAAGAACGATGTGGAAGTCGTGCGCTATCCGCGCGCGGGCACGCCGAGGCAAAGAGCCAAAGCTGAGAAGTAACGATCCAGACATTTCACTGATACCGTCGCACATGCGCTGCGGCCCCAGATTCTCGGAGATCGGTGGGAACCACGTTTGCTTTCCAAAAATGATTACCCGCCTAGCCATTCGATGCATACCTTTGCAAATGACGAGGCCATGAATGCGTTCCACGACCCTAAAGCGGTTCGAGAAGTGTCGTGGCTGCGGCATGAGGATGAGGGGCACCCTCGCCCCCAGAGCGTGTTGAAAAAGTGGCTCGCGCAAAGACGCAAAGACGCAAAGGAGGAGGATTTCACGAGTGAATCTTTGCGCCTTTGTGCCTTTGCGCGAGACTCCTCCGGGACTTTTTCAACATGCTCTGAGGGTCAACTTGGGGCGAGGGCGCCCCTGCTCCTTGAAAAACGGCCATGCTTTTTGATGAACCGCATTTGTCGGCGCGCCACAGGAAATGCGGGGGATGTCGCTTTCACCGCGATGCGTCTTTTACAAGCGATTGCGGCGCGTGAGAGCGGACGATTCTTTCGCCAACTGTCGCGTGGAATTTGCGCTGCTCATGCGTTCGTGTTTCTCCTGCTTTGGACTGCGACGTTGCACGCGGCTCCGCCGTCGGGGGCTGGCTGGGCTTTGGTTTGGAACGATGAATTCACCGGCTCGACGCTCGATACAGCGAAGTGGCGGCACTGGCTGCCGGGCGCGCGGCGCGATGCGGTGAACTCGCCGGGTGCGGTCGCGGTGAGCGGGGGAAATCTCGTTCTTTCCACCTACACGAGCGGCGGCACGCACTACACCGGGATGGTCTCCACGGAGTCCACCTACGCCTTCAGCTACGGCTATGTGGAGGCGCGGATTAATTTTAACGACAGCCCTGGGATGTGGTCGGCGTTTTGGATGCAGTCGCCGACGATGGGAAATCCGATCGGCTCGGCGAACAGCGCGGGCACGGAGATCGACATCTGCGAGCATCGTCAGATCAATGGCAGCGGGACGAACATTGATTCTAGCATCGTCGGCAACATTCACTGGGACGGCTACGGCGTGGATCACAAGAGCGTGGGCTACACTTCACCGAATCTCGGACTCGGCACCGGCTTTCACATTTACGGCATGGAGTGGACGCCCACGCAGCAGAAATTCTACATTGACGGCGTGCTGCGCTGGACGGTGAACGATGCGGCGGGCTCGCCCGTCTCGCAGCGCAGTGAATTCTTGATCCTCAGCAGCGAGGTGGACGAGACGAGCACGACTTGGGCGGGCGCGATCCCGGCGAGCGGCTACGGCTCGCTCGCGGCTACGACGACGAATGTGACGGTGGATTACGTCCGCGTTTATCAGCGCGCGGAGACGGTGGTGAATGGCGATTTCGAGGGCCTACTCGCGCCTTTTGGAGCGACAAATCAAGGAAGCTGGTCGGCAAGCGGCGGGCGCACCGATCCGGCGGCGGCAAAAATCGCGCCGACGAGCACGGCGGGCGCATCGGTGCAGCAGACGGTGCGCGGGCTGATGCCGGATACGGACTACACACTCACGGGTTGGGGCAATCCCGGCAGCGTCTCGCCGCGACTGGATCTCGGGGTGAAAAGCCACGGCGGTTCGCAAGTCGCGCAGTCGCTCACGGCAGCGGGCTTTGCAAAAGCGACGGTGCCTTTCACCACTGGCTCGTCGAATCGCACGGCGGTCGTTTTTGCCTCAGGGCCAAACTCCGGCTCGACGGGCTATGCCGACGATTTCCTCCTGCGCCGCGATGCGACGGTGAATAACGGACAACTCGAAGACGGCGAGGCGGGCGCGTGGAATAGCGTCTTTGGCGGCGCGTTCGTCTCGGCGGATGGGACGAATTACGGCGGCGAGTATGCTTGGAAAATCCCCGCGAGTGGTTCGAGCGCAGGCGTTGAGCAGGAGGTCGTGGGCCTCACGCCGAGCACGGCTTACCGGCTCAGCGGATGGACGACGAATGGGAATTCCGCGCTCACTTTCGGCGTGAAAAATCATGGCGGAGCGCAAGTCAACACCTCCGTCGCGGCAAATGTGTGGACGCGGGCGACGGTCAATTTCACCACTGGCGCAGCCGCGACGAGCGCCACGATTTTCGCCACCCGCGGCAGCAGCGCGCAGACGGCTTATGCGGATTCATTTTTCCTCTCCGAGCTGCTCGTCGCGCCGTGGGTGAGCGCGGATGTCTCCGCACCCGGATTCGCAGGAATCGCTGGCCGGTTGGACAGCCGGTTTTTGCTGCAAGCCAGCGGCGCGAACATCAGCGGCACGGCGGATCAGATGCACTTCCTCAATCAGCCGGTGACGGGCGATGCCACGATCACGGCGCGGATCCTCGGCGTGGATGCGACGGCATATTACGCGAAGGCCGGTGTGATGATCCGCGAGTCCGCCGCGGCGGGCGCACGCAGCGCGTCGCTCACTTGGGGGCCGGTGAATCAGCTTGTGGATTTCAGCTACCGCACGAGCACCAACGGCGCGGCAACGGGCATCCTCACGGAGCGGGACATCGAGGATTCGCCGTGGCTGCGGCTCACGCGGCGCGGGAATATTTTCACCGCGTATCGCTCGCCCGATGGCCTCGCGTGGACGCGCATCGGATCGCAGACGATCACGATGACTGCTGCTGCGTTCATCGGCATCCCCGCTTGCTCGGGCGACAACGCGCGTCTCACCGAAGCCGTGCTCGGCAGCGTATCCGTAACCGGTGCCGTGCCCGATGTGCTCGTCACCTCGCCGATGGATGGAGCCACCTTTACCTCGAACGGGCAGAGCCTGCGCCTCACCGCCACCGTCGCCGCCACTGCGCCGGTCATCGCGTGGAGCAAAGTCAGCGGGCCGGGCACCGTGACGTTTGCAAACGCCGCACTCGCCGACACGTCCGCCAAATTCTCGGCTCCAGGAACCTACGTGCTGCGCTGCTCCGCGACGAATGCGGCGGGCACGGGCAGCGACGACATCACCATCAACGTCGTCGCCGTCGCCACGCCGGATGCCTCGCTCGTGCTCCGGCTGCGGCTCGATGAAAGCAGCGGCATTTCCGCAAACGACAGCTCCGGCAGCGGCAACCACGGCTCGGCCACGGGCGGCGTCGCGTGGCAGCCCGCGGGCGGTGTGTTGGAAGGCGCGGCGGAATTCGACGGCGCGAACTCCTATTTCACCGTGCCGGACAGCACGACGCTCGATGGTACTGGCGCGTTCACGCTTTCGTATTGGTTCAAAGCGAACGTCCTCAACGGTGGGGGGCTTGTCGCAAAACGGATCAATTTCAACGACAGAAATGCCTACTCCACCTTCCTCGGCAGCGATGGAAAACTGAACGTGGATGTCGTCTCGAACAACGACCGATTCACCAGCGCGACCACCTTCAACACCGGCGCGTGGTATCACATTGCGGTGGTGTTCGACGGCACGCTCGCCGCCGCTTCGCGCGTGAAACTTTACGTCAACGGCGCACTCGACACGACCGCCGATGAGACGAGCACCAGCGTCCCAAATTACACCTCGCCGCTCACCGTGGGCATCGTCCATGTCGGCAGTACGGTCTCATTCGACGGAGCGATTGACGACGTGCGCTTCCAACGCCGCGCCCTCACCGCTGCTGAAATCGCCGCGGTGAAAAATGCGACTGACAAAGCCGCGCCG
>JAYVRQ010000591.1:0-13313 GCA_043776145.1 Chthoniobacteraceae bacterium | reverse complement strand
GCTGTCCCTCCGGGACGCAAGCCTCCGCGGCGTTCCAAGAACCGCCACCAAAGTGCATAACAGGCTCTAACTGGCCGCCCGTCGCAGTTGTGATCCAGCCTCCAGACATGCAGGGAAGAAAATTGTTAACATTAGGTTAAAGCGCGGGTCACAGAAAGTGAAGGCATCTAGTTCTCACACTAAGCAACTATTCGTCATGCGCTCATCTGCCCGCCTCTTCACTTTCACGCAACTCACTCTGGCTGGATTTGCGCTCGGTTCCGCAATCGTGCTTGCCCAGGGACGCCCTGAAGGAAACCGTCCGCCTGACGGTGACCGGGGGCCGCGCTCAAATCGCCCCGGTGGTGATCCGAATGCGAAGCGCGAGAATAGCGTGAGCATCACGACCGAGGGTGATTTTCGGATCATCAAATCGAATGGCTGGCCCGATCACTTGCCTGGTGCATTTCCACGTCGCGGAAATCCGAACACCGCATCGCCGCAGGAATACAGCTTCCGCGTTTCGCTGAAACCGCGGCCCGCGCCGGAGCCTGCACATCGCGGCGGCTGGTTCTTTGCCGTCGGCGTGAATGGCGTGCCTTTCGAGCCTGGCACGGCGGAGACGTGGAACAACGACCGCGCCTCCGGCTGGCGCTACGAAGCCTACACGGGATTCCTCGACCTCGGCCTCGACGAACATAATGCACATGTGCAGCCCACCGGTGCCTATCATTACCATGCGATGCCCGTCGGCCTCGTGCAAAAGCTCGGCGGCGACGATGGGAAAATGCTTTTCATCGGCTGGGCCGCAGATGGCTACGAACTCTTCACCGCAAACTGCGGAAGTGGCAAAGAACCGAGTTCTGTTCACGGTGTGAAATCGAGCTGGCGGCTGAAGGCCGGTGCGCGCCCCGAGCAGGCTGGCGGCCCCGGCGGCAACTACGACGGACGTTTCACCGAAGACTGGGAATTTGCGAAAGACAGCGGCGACCTCGACGAACTGAACGGCCATGTGGCACCCACGCCCGCGCATCCCGAAGGCATTTATCATTACCACATCACCACTCAGTTCCCATTCATCCCGCGCGGCTGGCGCGGCACGCCCGATGAGAGCTTCGGAAAAGGCGGCCCCGGACCGGTTGGGCGGCGCTTCGGCGGCGGAGCGCAAGGCGAAATGCCCGGCGCATTCCCTCCCCCGCTGATCATCCGCACACTCGATGCAAACCGCGACGGCGTGATCGATGCCGGGGAAATCGCAAATGCCGGGAACGCCCTCAGAAAGCTCGACAAGAATCGCGACGGAAAACTCACGCCCGACGAGTACCATGACTCCAATCCGCCATTCGGTCGGCAAGGCGGAGGCCGTCCCGAAGGCCAGCGTGGTCCTCAGAATGGCCCGCCGGGTCCACCGCCGCAGTAATCACACGCGGGCGTGGAAAGGTCGCCATGTGTGGATCGTAGCGATGTGCTAGATTTCGTCCGAATTATGCACCGCTCCGCCATCCTGCTCGGCATTCTCCTGCTCACGTACGCAGCACCCGCAGCGGAGACCGTCTCGCGTCCGGGAAAAGTCCACACACCGCCGATTCGCGCGGCGCAAAAATGGAATCCGCTCTGGAGCTTCGGCAATATAGACGATCCCGCTCCGCCCGACTGGTATCGCCCCGGAAAATCGGACCGCAGCAGGATGTGGCAGATGCGGAATCCGATGCACAATTTCACACACTACGTCGTGGGAGTCAGCGACAAGGAAACGAAACGGACCGGACGCTTTCCCGCGCACGTCTTTGCCCCCGGTGGTGGCTGGAATTGGGCCGTCACCCGCGCGCGCATCTGCCCGCTGCCATTCATTTCTTTTGAGGGAAAATTTGCGCGCTTCTACATCGGCTGGCGCGAAAATGGAAATCTGGGAGGGAAGATCAATTTCACGCGGCGCAGTGTACCACGCCATGATCCGCCGACGCATCGCGTGAAATCCAGATGGCCGATTCTTACGCCATATCAACGCTATGTACGAATGACGACAACTCATAAAACATGACGTATTTCAACCGCCGCGCCTATGGCTCAAAGAGAGGTCAGCGGCAAGTGAGGGAAGTCACTTTCGCTCCACGCACTCCGAACAGTATTGGAACCGTCTAACAGCATCGCACGCCGCCCCCCCGCCACCTCGCTGCGCGCGTCCGCGCGAGGTTGGAAAACCTCGCCTACATTTTCCTGCCCGCCTCGCCTGCGGCGGCGCACGGCGAGCGACACGCCGCCGATGGCGAGCATGATTACAGAGGTGGGCTCGGGTGTGGGAGCAGCGGCCACGCTCACGGTGCCGTCCGTGTAGAGGCGGCTATAGTCGAGGGCGAGGCCGGGCGCGAGGAGGCCGTTCGGATCGTTGACGGCGATCACACTGAAGGCTCCGGCGTCGCGAGTGTTGTCGAAATCGAACAGGTCGAACGTCATGCCGGCGAGGGGGTGAAAGTCGTTGCCGAGGTCGATCTCCAGCGCGCCGCCCCATCGCACCTGCACGGGATCGGCGCTGGTGAAGACCAGCTTGTCGTGGCCGTCGAGCGGGCCGGGGTTGTTTTTGCCGGGCTGCGCGCCGAAGATTTCCATGATCTGGAGCGAGCCGCCGTTATAGACGAAATTCGACTCGATGGTGACGAGCGCGGGGCTGGCACCGGGATTGTAGCTTCCCTCCAGCGAGACCGTGCCCGAGCCGGTGAACGAGCCCGAGCCGGTGACGGCTCCGAAGAAGACGACGGTGCTGTTCGCGCTCGCGCGGACTTCGGCTCCATTGTGGATGAAGCCATTGTAAAATGTGACCGTGGTGCCGCCGCTCGCGATCACGCGTGCGCTGCCGCCGGTGCCGCCGGTCATATTCACATTTCCGAAAACGTCGGTCGTCCCTGCGGAGAAATTCATCGCGCCCTGGTTCGTGATGCCGCCCGCAAAATTCGCCGCGCCCCGGCCCTGGATGATGCCGGTGGGGCCGTTCGTGAGTGCCTGCAAAAACTCCACCGTGCCGCCCTGCATGTTCACCCGGCCCGCGTTGGTGCCGTTCACTCCGGTGACGAGCAGCGTCTTGCCGTTCTCCGCGCGGATTTCGCCGCCGGATGCGTTCGTCAGCGGTTTCACGATGGTGCCATCGCCGGTGATCAGGCCGGAATTCGTGAGAGCGCCCGCGCCGGTCACGCGCCCGGTGCCGCCGGTCAGCGTGATGCGTCCGCCGCTCGCATTCGTCATCGTTCCGGCGACGCTCAGATCGCGCGCGAGGAAAAGCTGCGCGCCCGCGCTGTTCGTGGCGTTGGCGGTGACGGTCGCGGAGCCGGTGCGGACTTCGAGCGTGGAATTGTTCGTGAGCGTGCTCACGTTCAGCGCGCCGCCATCCACGAGGATGGGCGTGTCCACATTCACTCCCACACCGGCAGTGGAGGCGAGCGTCTGCCCGGCCTGGAGTGTTCCCGCGGAGCCGAGGAATTTTGGCACATTCGTGCTGCTGAGCGACGTGAATGCATTCAGGCGCAGCGTGCCGGCGCTCCAGTTGAACTGCCCGTCGAGCACCGGCGTCGAGTTCACTGAGAGCGTGCCGCTGCTGAGGTTCACCGTGCCGCCGGAAAAGAGGCGCAGGGCATTTGCCTCCACGGTGCCGCCCGCGACGGTCAGCGTGCCTGTGCCACCCGCGACGTTTCCATTACCGCCGACTGCGAGGGTGCCGCCCGTGGTGAGCTGCGCGCCACTTTGAACACTGATGGTCCCGTCGCTGCCCTGACTTTCGCCGATGCTCACGGAGTTCGCGCCGGTATCGAGCGTACGCCCCCCGCGCAGCAGCAACTGCCCGCGCTGGGTAGTGCCGACGCGGAGCAAAGTGACATTCGTCGTCGTGCCTGGACCGATGAGATCGAGCACCGGCAGGTCGGTGATTCCGTTGCCATTCAGGCTCAGTGCGGCTGCCACCCCGTTCGCCTGGTAGTTTCCGGCGACTTGGAGCAGTCCATTCGTGTGATTGAGCACGCCGCTGTTGAGAAAATTTCCAGTGACGAAGACGGAGCCGCCATTGACGTTCAGGGTTCCGACCGGCGCGCCCGCAGGATCGCCGATGGTGAAAGTGCTGCCTGCGCGAAGCTCGCCGCCGCTGCTCACATTCACCGTGCCGGTGCCGAGGGAGGAAATGGTCACCGCGCCGGTGCTCGTGAGTCGCGATCCGGTGCCGACGATGTTCAGCGTGCCATTGCCCGTGGCACCGCTGCCGAGGATCAGGGCCGTCGTGTCCACCGTGGCCGTGCTGGAGACGGTCATGGTTCCCTGGCCGCTGTTGCCGACCGTCAGAGTGCCGGTGGTGTCCATTGTCGTTCCCGCCCCGGTCACCGTCAGTGTGCCATTGCCCGTGGCCAAGCTGCCGACTGTCGCGGCCCCCGTGGCGAAGCTCGCGCCGCCGGAGACGGTCACATTGCCGTCGCCGCCGCTGCCGATGGCCGCCGCACCGGATGCCGTCCACGAGGAACCGATGCCGCTCACGGTTGCCGTGCCGCTCCCTCCGGCAAATGCACCGACACTGATGGTTTGCGATACCACGCTGCCCCCGCTCGTCACACTCAGGCTGCCGATGCCGGTGTTGCCAATCGTCAGTCCGTTGGTGGACGTGAGCTTCGAGCCGTTTTCGGCGACGGTCATCACACCGTTGCCACTCGCGGCATTTCCGACCGTCAGCGCCGACGTGAACACGTCGCCACCGGAGGAAATGCTGAGATTGCCCGTCCCAAACGATCCCACGAAAAGACCGGAGCCGCCGTTCGCCGTAAATTGTGAGCCCGTGCCGGTGACGGTAAGGCGTCCGTCGCTGCCCGCATTCGATCCCAGAATCGTGGTGCTCGTCGTAGTGACCACGCCACCTGCGGAGACGGTCATGATTCCCTGTCCGCTGGTGCCGAGCGTGAGGCCGCCCGCCATATTCCACTGCGAGCCCAGCCCGGTCACCGTCGCCGTACCGTGCGACCCGGCCACGCTCCCGAGCGTCCCGGTGCCCGTTGAGACGACCCCGGCGGCAGAGACCGTGAGAGAGGCATCCCCGCCGGTGCCAACGACGATGGAGGTCACGCCCGTCCAGGATGAACCAGTGCCGCTCACCGTCGCGGTTCCAGTGGTGCCGGCCCCGTTGCCGAGGATCACGCCGCCCACCATAGTGAGCACGCCTCCGCTGAGAATCGAAAGGGTGCCGTTGCCGGCATTGCCGACGATCATTCCGTTGGCTCCCGACCACGTCGAGCCGCTGCCACTCACCGTCGCCGTGCCATTCGATCCGCCCGCGAAGCCGAGAAACACGCCCTGCGAAGTCACCAGATCTGCGCCGCTGAGCACACTCAGGGATCCCGTGCCGTTATTGCCCATGTACACCGTGTCGTTGAAGTCCGCCAAGGCGCTCGCCCCGGTGATCGTCACCGTGCCGGTCGAGCCGGCATAGTTGGCCGCACTCAGAGTGGTTCCGTAGATCCGTCCGGTGCTGTTCACGGTGAGCGTACCGTTGCCCGAGCCGAAGCTGTAGCCATTGCCCACTCCGAATTCCGCGCGGGTCGCCGCAGTGGCGATCTGCCCGCCGGTGCTCACGGTCAGGAACCCGGTCGAAGGCGCCGCGACGTTGGCGACACTTACGCGATTCCCCGTCGCACTCACGGCGATGGTGCCGTTCGTCACCGTGAGACGTCCCGTGTCTCCGTCGGCATTGTTGATCGTAAGTCCACTAAATGCGTCGGTGGTCAAGTAGGTGAATCCACCGAGGTTGAAGGTGACGTTCCCACCAGACACACTCAATCTGTCCGTGGTCGGCCCAGAGGCAAAAGTAACGGTGTAGGTGTTTTCGGGGGTGAATCTCGCCCAGTCAGCCCCCCCAGGCACGCTGGCACCGCCAGCGCCGCCAGATAGCGTGGACCAATTTGCAGTGTCCCCAAACGGGCCACCCAGAGTATCAATCCAATACCGTGTGACTGCGTGAAGCGGCGACGCGAAGCCGAGCAGCGCGGCGACAGTGGTGGCGAGGATGCGGGGTGTTTTCATGGGATGCGTGTTTGGGTATTTTTCCGGGGAAAGCGACGGGCACGGCGGCGCATGGCGAGCGGGATGCCGCCGACGATGAGCAGCAGCGCGGATGCGGGCTCGGGCACGGCGATGATGGACACGGTGCCATCCACGTAGAGCTGGCTGTAGTCGAAGGTCAGGCCCTTCGAGAGCAGGCTGCCGGGATCGTTCACGAGGATCGTGGTGAAGGCGCCCGCATCGCGCGTGTTGTCGAAATCGAACAGATCGAAAGTCATCCCCGCGAGCGGACGGAAGCCATTGCCGAGATCGATCCGCAGCGTGCCGTCCCAGATCACCTGCGGGTTCGCCGCGCCGGAAAAGATCAATTTGTCATGCCCATCCTCCGGCCCCGGATGGCCCGGCCCCGGCAGCAGGCCGAAGATTTCCATGATCTGCAGCGAGCCGGGGTTGTAGGTGAAGTTTGCGCTGATCGAGACCACCGCCGGGCTGTTGCCGGGACTGTGCTGCCCGTGAGCGAGACCGTGCCGCCGCCCGTGAGCGCCCCCGCGCCGTGGAGCGCGCCGCGGATGACGATGGTCGTGTCCTCCGCCACGCGCACCTCCGCGCCGTTTTGCGTGAAGTCTCCGAAAAACGACGCCGTGCCGCCGCCGCTTGCGATTACCCGCGCACCGCCAGCCACGCCGCCGGTGATGCGGATGTTTTCAAAAATGTCCGACTTTCCCGCACTGAAAATCAGCGTGCTGCCGTTCGTGGGAGCGCCGTCCATTTTCGCCATGCCGCCGCCCGCGAAGGAGCCGCTCACCTCGGGCGTGGTGAGCAGGCGAAACTCAACCGCACCGCCCCCCGCCAAAGCTCCCCGCACACCGAACGAATCCGTGCCGACCGAGTCGGCAGACGCGACGGCGCGCGGGACATTCCACCCGAGCATCCCCGTGCCGTTGAGCACGCCCCGCGATTCGGGAAAATCCAGCGGCGCACCGCCGGCCACCCGCGCATCCGGCGATCTCCACGCATTCCCCGTCCGTCCGAGGGTGACGACATCCTCCGCGCCACCGAGACGAGCACCGGAAGCAGGCTCCTCAGACACCATCCTCGCGGCACCATTTTCAAAATCCGAATCCAGCTCATCCGCAGCATCCGGCGCGTGCCACACGCCGCAGATTCCCAAGTTTCCGAATCGGTGACGAAGCCCGTGCACCGCGGCGCAAACACCCTCTGCCCGCCGCTCCAAGCCGAGCGTGATCGGAGGCCGTTCCGCATCCGCGAACGCAGCCTCGGCCTCCGCAAAATCCCACGCATCCCACGCCCCGCCATCCGCATTGCCAAAAGCACGCCAGCGCCGTTCGATTTCCAACTCACCCAAAATCGCGTGCCGCCCGGCGCAGGCACCCGCGACGAATCGCTCCAGCCCAGCCAAATCCTGAAACCGATCCCCGGCACTCTCCGCCGAAGGACCGCACACGTCGCGCCAAACCACGGCAGCAGCGACAACATCGCCATCCGCCGATGCGTGCGCACGGAGCGCAGCACCGGCCAGCAGCAACGGAAGCAAACATGCGGAGAGGATGTGAAATGGATTCATCGTGGCGAGTGATCGAAAGGCACCCGGACATGCAAATGCGACCCTCTTCAGGACACCCTGACGGCCAAATCAGCGCACGTCGAAACTGAATTTCCGAAGCGATCCGGTCAAATTCAAAATAACCATTCGTCCGCACTCCTGAGAGATTGCGGCATCACGCAAATCGTCGGGACGCAAGTGCGTGGCAAGGCTCACCGTGACGCCGTAGCGTAGCTCTCCAGAGCTGCGCCACATTGGTTTCGCATCGCACGGTTGCGCAGCTCGGGAGAGCTGCGCTACGACTCGCGCATGAATCTCTCCCATCTCCGCGCGGGCATCATCGGCACGGGCTTCATCGGGCCTGTCCATCTTGAGGCGCTGAAGCGGCTCGGCGTGCAGGTGAATGCGCTGTGCGGTTCGCGCGACAGCGCGCTGGCGCTCGCGAAAAAGTGGGGCGTGTCCGAGGTGTACGGCAGCTACGACTACGAGGCGATGTACGCGTCGCCGAACATTGACGTCGTCCACATCACCTCGCCGAACAAGGCGCACGTCGAGCAGTCCCTCTCGGCGCTCGCGGCGGGCAAGCATGTCGTCTGCGAAAAGCCGCTCGGCATGACGAGCGCCGACACCGCGCGCGTGGTAAAGGCCGCGGCGAAAAGTGATCGTGTCTTCGCGGTGAATTACAACTGCCGCTTTTTCCCCGCCGTGCTGCAGATGCGGAAAATGATCGAGCGCGGCGACCTCGGGAAAATTATCCATGTGCAGGGCCACTTTTTCCAAGACTGGCTGCTGAAGGAGACGGACTACAACTGGCGACTGCTCGCCAGCGAGGGCGGAAAATTGCGCGCCGTCGGCGACATCGGCACGCACTGGATGGACGCGGTGTCCTTCGTCCTTGGCGCAAAACCCGATTCCGTATTCGCGACGCTCGAGACTTTCCACAAGACTCGCAAGCGTCCGAATGGCGAGGTGAAGACCTTCGCAAAGGTGAACCCGAAGGACATGGTGAGCTATGCGGTGGACACCGAGGACTTCGCGAGCGTGCTGCTGCACTTCGGAAAATCCGCGCACGGCAATGCCGATGGCGTCCACGCGAATGCGAGCATCTCACAGGTCGCCGCCGGTTGGAAGTGTTCGCTCGCGATCGGTATCTACGGCACCGAGGGCAGCGTGCGCTGGGAATTGCAGGACCCGAACGTCCTGCACGTCGGTCACCGCGATAAACCGAACGAAATCCGCCAGCGCTGTGCGCCCGGCTTCGACAAGGACATCGCACATTTCACCGACTACCCCGGCGGCCACGCGGAGGGCTTTCCCGATTCGCACAAGATGCATTACCGCTGCATCTACGAGCACATCGCCAGTCGCAAAAAATCCCCCGCCCTCTTCGCCACCGCGCAGGACGGCCACGAGGAAGTGAAACTTTGCGAGGCGATCCTGAAGAGCCACGCGAAGCGGACTTGGGTGAAGGTGTAGTTCGTCCGCCCTTGCATCGCACGCGCATCGGTGGTCTTTGGGCGCACGCACATGGACTACAACTTCTACAAGATCGCCCACCTCATCGGAATCTCCGTCCTCGCCCTTGGCGTCGGCGGCATGATGGCCGGCGGAGAAAAGCGCAAGACCTTCGCCATGCTGCAAGGCATCGGCCTGCTCGTGATGCTCATCACCGGCTTCGGACTGCTTGCGAAGCTCAAGCTCGGCTATCCGCATTTCGCCATCGTGAAGACCGTGCTCTGGCTCCTCATCGGCATGCTCCCCGTGCTGTTCCGTAAGCTCAAGACCCCCCTGCCCGCCGCCATCCTCATCTCGATCATCCTCGTCGGCATCATGGCCTATCTCGGCGTGGTGAAGCCGGCACTGTGGTGAGACACCGGGACACGTCGAACACTTTACATCGCGCGAAACAAGTTCCGCGCACACTGCAAAAATCCTCTGGCATCGTCCGCGAAAACCGTCTCTATTCCGCGTCCCGCGACGGGAAACACTCTTTCCGTCAGCCGGAAAAATGCGCGCTTAGCTCAGTGGTAGAGCGCTTGCTTCACACGCAAGAAGTCGCAGGTTCGAACCCTGCAGCGCGCACCACCTTTCTCCCTCTAAAACAGAGAGGTTAAGGGTGGGTCCGCTTTTCAGAAAAAACCGGTGGTAGCCCCCGGTGGTAGCCCCTATGGTCGGGGGAACGATGAAAACTCCAGATGCCAAGAAGAGCCGCGGAACCTTCGCCCTCCTCGACAACGTCGCGCCAAATTTGTTCCGCCACCGGAAAAATCTCTCCTATTGGGGCGTCAAAAAGATGAACGGGAAGCGCACCGTTCACGCGCTTGAGACAGCGGATCGAAAGACCGCGGATGGCAAGCTCACCGAATGGCTCGGCGACATGAAAAAGGTGGACTCGGGAAGCCGCGACATGACGCTCGCCATGTTGCTCAAAAAATACGAGTCCGCGCGCACCGAAATCGCCCACTCGACGTGGGTCGGCGAGCGGGGGCGGATCGCGAAGTTCCGTAAACTGTTTCCCCGCCCGATGGAGACTCTCGTGGCCCGCGTCGTCAACTCAGACATTGCAACATGGCTCGGACTCGTCGGCAAAGGCAAACGGGCTTCGACTCGCAATCAGTTCCGCACCTTCGCACGCGCTCTTTTTGATTTTGCGGTGTCTGACGCTGTGATTGCAAAGAACCCGTTCGATCCGAAGATCATTCGGACGGCAAAGATCGAGCCGATTGTGCGGCGCATTCCTTCGTCCGAGGAGTTTGAAAAAATCGTCGCCGAGATTCGTCGGCCAAGCTGGAAACGGGAAAAGGGCAAGTGCGGCGGGCAACGTCCAACTTTTCAGAATGAAAGCGCGGACTTCGCGGAATTCCTTGGCCGGGCAGGCATCGGTCAGGCCGAGGCGGTCGGCCTGAATTGGGAGGACATTGACGACGAGCGCGACGTGATCCACTACCGGCGCAAGAAAACAAAGCGCGCGTTCAGCACCCCGATTTTCCCGTGGTTGAAGCCGCTTCTTCAGAGACTGCGTGCCGCAGCGGGGCCGAATCCGAGCGGTCCGGTCTTCAAGATCAAGAACGTGAAAAAGGCTCTCTGTGGTGCGACTCAGCGCCTCGGGCTGCCGCACTTCACCCAGCGCAATCTGCGAGCGATGCGCATCAAGCGGCTGTGGGAGCAGGGCGTGGATGTGAAGGTGATTGCGCAGTGGCAGGGGCATAGCGACGGCGGAAAGCTGATCTTGACGACCTACACCGAAGTCTTCGGCAGCAACTCAGAAAGCTACGAACGCGCGCAACTTGCGAAAGCTGCTGCTGCGGAAGCGGCCGCGTTTCAGCCCGCGGGGCGTAAAAAGGCAGCTTGAGCCGCCGTTCAGCTCGTCCTTGCGAGAAGAGTTTCCACATCTTCGCCGGGGATCAGCGTCTTCGCCTGTGCCTTGCTCTTTCGCAGAAGTTTGCGAGAGATGAAATTGCGGATTTGGCGTTCGCTGACCTTGAGATAAGCGGCGGCTTCCTTGGCGGTGTAGGTCGCTTGCTGAGGAATGAATCGCTCCTTTTTCATGGAATGTCAGTTGCCTTCACCGCTTGACTTTGCCCTCCTGGAGGACAGCGACGCGGTCAGGTTTCACATGCTGAAAGCTCAGGTGTCCGTTTGCCCTTCCAATCATGACCTGCACTGGGGCTTTGATTGACTCGCGTGGAAAAAGCTTTCCGATGCTGATGCCAAACACGTTTGCGAAATTTTGGAGATCGAAGTCTCCGACCCGCACTATCTGGCATTCGACCTTAGCCAGACTGCTTCGACTGATTTTCCAGCCGGCATCCTGGAGACGTTCGGCGAGTTTTTGCTGTGACCACCCGCGCTGTTTCCGCAGATGCCTCACGATCGGGCCAGTTACGTTGAAATGGCTTTTTTGTTTCATAATAGCTAATGGACACTTACTCGGTTCGCGCGGTGCGGGTTTGAAGCGGTGTGCCACAGTCTGCCCGCCGAAATCAGTTTCACGCGACTCCCCCCTTCATCCGAAGCTTGGCGATATTGTCGCAGAGCCGTCTCCCGGGTTCGAGCTTTGGAAGCAATTCGGTGACAGAGATCAAGAGCGCCTCGCTCAAATAGATCATCTGGAAATCGCTCACCCATATGAGCTGACTTTCGATCTTGGACACGCCCGCGCGATCAATCTCCCAGCCAGCAATCTGCAACCTCGCCGCAAGGTCCGCCTGGTTCAGTCCCAGACAGTAACGTCTTTTCCGCACTTGCGGACCAACGACGTTTTTGTGCTTTGCGACCATGATTGCGCAAGCAGAGGCGAAACACTCTCGCCAAAAGCTCCCGTTTGGGAGCCAAGTGCTAATGAGGCCGTTTGCCTCGCTCACAAGGCTCGCGCTCACCTTCGTGCCCCACAGCGCCTCGGTGATGTCCAGTGGCTCTCCTCGTCCTGCGTGGTCACCTGCGCCGCCACGTGAACGATCTCCCGATCCACCGCGGCCAGCTCCGCATTGTAGCCGACGAGCACGCCCGTGAGCTTCTGCGTCTCCGCATCCGTGGTCGCCGACTGGAGCTGCTGCGTGGTCTCCGCGATCTGCTTGCGCAACGCCGTGCGCCGCGAGTTCACGTCATCCGTCACTGACTGGAAATTCTTCGAGTCCTGCTGGATCGCGCCATACTTCCGATACAGATCTTCCGAACGCTGCACCGTCGTGCCTCCGGGCGTGGTGAACGTCGTGCCGAGGCTCTGGTAAAGCCCGTTCGCATTGTATTGCAGCGCCGCCACACCGCTCGCCGCCTGCTGCAACTGCCCAATCGTCTGGCCGACCCCGCTGCTTTTCCGGCTGCTCACAAGCGAATCCGCACCGGTGATCTGCAGGAGCTTCGACGGATCGCCGAACGCGTTCACCTACGACTGAATCTGCTGAAGCTGCTGGGTGAGCGCGTTGATCTGCTGCACCTGGTTGTTGATCATCTGCACCGTCTTCGCGATGTCCTCGGCGTGCAGCGTCTGCGAAAGAATGTCCGAGACGGGATTCGTGACTACGACCTGCGCGCGGAGCGTGGTTGCGGTGAAAAGGAGGGCTGTGAGTGAGAGAATGAGTTTCATGATCGTGCTTTGGTTATTGCTGGGTGCGAAGGGTCGCCGTGCCCGGCGCGAGGATGACGCCGTTTTGTTCCCGCTCGGGCCATCACTTAGGGAAGGGCACATCGAAGAGCCGCAGATGCGCCGCATCATCCGACTGCGGAGCAATCCGCTGCCGCTCGGTGAGCGCCTGGTATTGCCGCTTTGCGGAATCGCTTTGTCCTTTTTCATATCCCGCAGCGTAGGACTTCTGCGCCGAGGACTTGCTCCCCGCCTGGAGCGACTCGCTGAGCAACACACCGCTCCCCGCGCCGAGGGCAGTGTAGGCCGAATTGCCTTTGCCGAGTTTGTGACCGAGCAGAGCGCCACCCGCCGCACCGGCGGTGTCACCGACAATGCGAGTGGCGCTGCCGCCCGCGCAGCCTCCGAGCAGCGCGCAGGCGAGGAGTGGAAGAGCGAGACGAGATGTGATGTGCATGCGAGCGTTCTACCTCGCCGCGCGCCCCCCTCCGCTCTAAGGCGAGCGCAACCGTGCATGCCACACTTTTCAAGCTTCGCGTCTTGAGCGCGCTTGCTGAAACTGCCGTCGACGCGCTACTTGGCGAGCAGGAAGAGGAGTCACTCCCACGGATCTGAGATCCCTGTCTTTCTCCGGCGCCGGGCCGTTCATTGCAGGCGGTCTTGTGC
>JAYVRQ010000590.1:0-3782 GCA_043776145.1 Chthoniobacteraceae bacterium | reverse complement strand
CGACTTCCGCGGGCTCGTGAATCATCGCGGGCGTGAGCCTGCCGATCACTTCGCCAGCGCGATAGCCGAGCATCCGTTCCGCGCCTTCGTTGAAGACGGTGATGACGCCTTCGGGCGTCGTGCCGATGATCGAATACTCCGTGGCTGCGCGCAGCACCGCGGCGAAAAGTTCCGCCGTCGCGCGCTCCTCGCGCCGCGCCTTTTCAAAATCCTCGCGGAGCCGCGCCTCGGAGGCGTGCAGCTCGCGCAGCAGCGAGCGGCCCTGCGCCATCTTCGCGCTCACGCCGCCGAGCACCGCCAGCGTCGCGAGGATGAAACCCATGCGCAGCAGCGACCGCTGGAACGACGCATCCACTTCCCGCAGGAGTTGGCCGGCGTTCGTTTTGAAAAGGCGCTTCGTGTTTTCGAGATCGTCGCGCACCGCGTTGAACGCCGGCACGCCCTCGCGCAGATCGCGCGCGACCGCCGCCTGCGGATCGCCCTCGAGCATCGCGGCGATCAGCGCATCGCGCACCGAGAGGTATGCCGTCCAGTCTTCGGAAAGTTTTTCCGCCGCGGCGATGTCCGCTTTTTCACGGACGAACTGCCGGTACTCCGCGAGGCGCTGCGCGACCTGCGCATCGGCGGCGCGCGACTGGTCGGCGTAATCCACCTGCAAATTGCTGTCCGTCGTCGCCAGCGCGTAGAGCAGCGTGCGCCGCGCCTCCTGCGCCTGGTATTGCAGATCGCCGATGAGATCGAGCCCGCGCACCGCGTCCGCGTAGCTGCGCCGCGCGTCCTGCTGCGAGCGGTGGAGATCGTGGAAAAGCAACAGGCCCACGCAGCC
The DNA here is from genome assembly GCA_043776145.1 of Chthoniobacteraceae bacterium. Taxonomy (GTDB): domain Bacteria; phylum Verrucomicrobiota; class Verrucomicrobiia; order Chthoniobacterales; family Chthoniobacteraceae; genus JANLQB01. The sequence goes on along the minus strand of JAYVRQ010000590.1, from coordinate 2,956 downwards.
GGCGACGATCGCGATGGCGAGGATCGTGCCGGTGAAGCGGTTGAGCAGCGCCGTTTTCATCGCGTGCCGAGGCGGAGCGGATACTGCGGATCGCCGGGCGCGCAGCCGTTTACGCGCAGCACCTTCACGGTGCCATCGACCTCCGCGCCGCGCACGAATCCGATCGCGCCCGGCACATTGAAAATGAACCGCCGCACGCCGCTCGCGGTGGAGAGATGTTTCGGGGCCGACTGCACCGCGCCGGTGAATTCGCCCTGGAGAAAGTGCCGCGTGAAATCGTTCTCGTTCATGCGGAAGACCGCGGCGAGCACCGCCTCGCGCTCCGCCTGGCCGGGATCGCGCAGCACCACGGTCACGCGCTTGTCCTCGCTCCAGTACTTGCGCTCCGCGACGCAGTATTTGCGCAGATCTTCGAGCGTGATGTTCTCGACGGGATTGCTCCGGTTCACGATGACGGCGAGCGACTCGTCCGCGCGGGCGTGGAGGGCGAGGAGCAGGATGAAAATGGCGGCGCGCAGCTTCATCTAAAACGTGAACGAAAGTTGCAGCGTCAGCGCCTCCCGCGCGTCGTTGTCATCCGCCTCGATCGTGTGATCCCATTGCAGCTTGAACGCGGCGAGGCTGGTGAAGTCGTAGCGCACGCCGAGCGAGAGCGTCTGGTGCGTGTCCGTCTCGCCCGCGGCCTGCATGACGGGGTCGCGCCCGTTCGCCGCGAGCAACTCGTAGCGCACGTACGGGCGGAACTGCCCGAAACGCCGCGCGACCTGCGTGTAAAATCCGTACGTCTCGAAGGTGCCGAGTCGGCTGGAATCGCGCACGAGCACCCCTTCGTTCAGCCACTCGAACTCGGGCGAAACATAGACGACGTGCGCTGAGAGGATCGTCTGCCGCACGTCCGGCAGCAGGGCCGCGCTGAGCCGGTCGAAGTACACCGACGCGCCCGCCTGCAATCCCGGCAGCCAGTCGGGCCGCGCGAAGAGCGCGAGGTTTAGCGACTTCGATTTGTTGTTGTCGGTCACATTTTGCACCGCCTCTTTTTCCGCCTCATAGCGCCGGCCATTGCCGATCTCCGCGACGTAACGCAGCCCGAGCCGGCCCGATGGCACCGCGCCGCTCACGCTCACGCCGACGTTGTGAATCGGCAGGATGCCTTCGTTGTCCTCGAACTCGAAAATCTTCGGACGCCCGACTGCGGTCTGGAGCCATTTGCCGTGGTGGTAGGCGTTGTTGTAGTAGCCGATCGCGGTGTGGTAGCGGCCCACCGCGACGTTGAACCATTCGCGCGGCGTGTATTGCAGCACGAGCCGCTCGATCTCGAATCCGAAGTGCTCCTCGTCGTCCGCCTCGATCACCGTCTCGGCCAGCGCGCTCACATTTTCCGTGAGCTGCGAGGTGAAAAAGAGATCGAGCGCGCCGAGGCGAAAGGCGTTCTTGTCCGCGCCGCGATCCGCCCAGTGATACTCGACATCGCCGAAGCCGCGAATTTTCAACTGCGGAAAACTGCCGTGCAGCGCGCCCTCGTCCGCCAGCGGCGTCGCGCTCTCCTCGACGGGCACGGTTTCCTTGCCGCTCCCGCCGCGCGATTTCTCCGCGCGCAACTGCCGCACTTCGGCTTCGAGACTTTCCACGCGGTTGAGGAGTTTGCGCAGCGTGGCGTCGGGGTTTTCCGCGAGGACGTTTCCCGCGCTGAGCGCGAGGACGAGCAGGGATGGAATCAGGTTTGTTTTCATGGATTGGAATGTTTGCGCAGGTTTCATGCGCGCGATGCCGGGACGGCCACCGGCAGTTCGAGGATGAAGGTCGCGCCCTGTCCCAAGCCCTCGCTTTGCACCGAGAGATCGCCGCCGATTTCGCGCGCCGCGTTCGCCCCGCTGTGCAGGCCGAAGCCGTGGCCGTCCTTCTTTGTCGTAAAGCCGTGGCCGAAGATGCGCGCGAGATTTTCCGGCGCGATGCCGATGCCATTGTCGGCCACTTTGATTTGCACTTTCTCCCCGCCGGCCTGCGTGATCGAGATCGTCATCCGCTTGTCGAGGCGCTGCGCATCGTCGAGCGCGTACTTCGCGTTGCGGATGAGGTTGATGAGGATTTGCAAAACCTTGTGCCGGTCCACGAGCACGGGCGGCGTTTCGGAAAAATCGCGCACGAGCACCACGCCGTGCCGCTCGAACGCGCCGATGTTCATCGCGATGGCATCCTCGACGAGCAGCGCGGCGGGCAGGTGCTCGAAGACGCCGCTGACCTTCGCGTAGCTCTGCTGCATCGCGACGACTTCCTTGATGTGCTCGATGTTGTGCCCGAGCTGCTCGACTTCGCGCAGCGTCTCCGCATTTTCCGCGACGAGGAATTCGCCGAGCTTCGCGAGATAGCCGGGGAGCTTCTGGCCGTTCGGATCGCGCGTGAGGTAGTCCGCGAGATCGCCGTTTTTTTCCGTGAGCAGCGCGGCGGCTTTGCTGAGCTTGGGCGCTTTCGAGTTGCGCAGTTTTTCCAGCACGAGACTGGCGGAGACGTTCACGCTGTTGAGCACATTGCCGACATTGTGCAGCACGCCCGTCGCCACCTCGGCCATGCCCGCGTAGCGCGAGGTCTCGACAAGTTTTTGCTGTGAAACGCGCAGTTCCTCCTCGGCTTCCTTCCGCTCTGTGATGTCGCGCACCACGGTCGAAAAATACTCGGTCGCGCCGGTCGCGCTCTTGTGCGCGATGATGACCTGCGAGACGTGAATCTCCCGCCCTTCGCGATGCCGCAGCGCCGTTTCCGCCGCCCACGATCCGTCGTGAATCGCGCCGGGCAGCCCCTCGGTCGAGATGAGTTTCGCAGCCCAGCCGGGATGGAAGTCAGAGATTTTCATCGTCGCGATGTCCGCGTCCGCTGGCAGGCCGATCATCGCGCGTCCGGCGCGGTTTAGGTAAAAAACGCGGCCCGTCATGTCCGCGCTGCCGACGAAATCGGGCGTGCC
>JAYVRQ010000589.1:0-3785 GCA_043776145.1 Chthoniobacteraceae bacterium | reverse complement strand
TAATTGCCCGCGGGCGCGACGGCACCCGCGTCGTTTTTTCCATCCCACCACGTCATCAGCCCATTCAGCCCGACCACGAATTCCTTCGTCCGCGCCTCGCGATGCAGCGTGCGGACGAGCTTCCCTGCTTTGGTGAAAATGCCGAGGCTCAGCGTGCCGGTCAGCGGCGGCGGGAGGAAGGTGATTTGGACGCCGGGACGCTTTGGCGGCGGCGGAAGTTCGGCGTCCTCTTGGGAAAATGCAGAATGCAGAATGCAGAATGCAGAAAGGAGCAGCGCGAATCCCACTTTTGCGAAGTGGCTCGGGGTTGTGGCTCGCTGGATTTTGAAAACGCCGAGACGCAAAGACGCAGAGATCGCAGAGGCGGATTCCGATGCAGGATCTCTGCGACCTCCGCGTCTCTGCGTCTCTGCGTTTCTAAAATAACCGCCACGCCGCCATATCGAGCCATCGCCTATTTTTGCAGGGAACGCGCGACGCTTTTCATTCTGCACTCTGCATTCTGCCTTACACATAGTGCCGCCAGTTCAGATTCGGAAAGATGTTATCCCGCCACTCGCAGTTTTCCAAAAACGCCGGGTCCACGTCTTCCGCGCGGACTTGATCGTAGAGGCGCGTGAAGCGCAGGATGTGATCGCGCGTGCGCTTCGCGGCGTATTGGTTCGCGGTGCCGGTTTTCATCAGGAAGGCCCAGTCGCTCGATTGCGCGAGGAGGAGTTCGCGCGCCATTTGGCGGAGGGCGCGGTCGAGCATTTCGGCTTTCGTGTCGCGGTGGGCGCGGGCCATCTCGGTCATGCGGCGCGCGGCGGTGTGCAGGTGCGGGTAAATCCAGCCGTTCGATTGATCGAGCCACACTTCCCAATAGCCCTTGTGGCCCCAACTCGACGGCGACGGGATGAGCAGTTGATGCGTCTCGTGTTCCGCGAGATAGCGCGTCGGAGTCGTGAAACGAAACGCGCTCTGATCGAACACGGATTTGCGGATGAAGAGATTCAGGAACTCCGGCCCCTCGAACCACCAGTGGCCGAAAAGCTCGGCGTCGAACGGGCTCACGACGACGGGATCGACATTCATGTGCTCGCGCAAATTCGCGATCTGATCGCGGCGGCTCGACATGAAATGGCCCGCGTGCGCATCCGCCGCGCCCATCGCCCAGCCGCGATTGTAGAGCCCTTTCTCGCACGCGCGCCCGGTGATGCGGTGGTATTTGAGGCCGGTGAATTTTCGCCCCCACTCCGGCGGGAATACTTCGCGCAGAGTTTCCATCGGGAGATCGAAGCCGATGTCGCGGTAGAAATCGCGATACGCCGGATCGCCGGGATAACCCTCCTCCGCGCTCCAAAGCTGCCGGCTCGAATCGCGGTCGCGCCCGAACACCGCCGGCCCTGCGGGCGTGAAGCACGGCGTGTAAATCGCGTAGCGCGGACGCGGCGCGCCGAACATCAAGCCGTGCGCGTCGATGCTAAACCAGCGGATGTTTGCCTCCGCCAAAATCGTGTCGAGGCTCGCGACGTACGCGCATTCCGGCAGCCAGATGCCGCGCGGATCGCGCCCGAAGGTTTCGCGGTAATCGTCGCGCGCGATCAGGATTTGCGCGCGCACCGCTTCGGGAAAATTTTCCATCAGCGGCAGGAAGCCATGCGAGGCCGCGCAGGTGATGATTTCCAGGACACCGCGCTCCATGAGTTGCGCGAACGCGCCGACGAGATCGCGCTTCCATCGCGTCTCCCACGCGGCGTGCAGGCGCGTCAGCCGGTCGTGGTAAAAACGCGCGATGTCCGCGAGCTGATCCTGCCCTTCCGTGCGCACCACTTCACGCTCCGCGAGCGCCACACTGCGCTCGAGGTAGCGCGTCGCGCGCGCTTGCAGCAGCGGGTCGCGCAGCATGTGGCAGAGCGGCGGCGTGAGTGACATCGTGAGTTGAAAATCCACGCCGTCATCCGCGAGACCGTGCAAGACTTCCAGCAGCGGGAGATACGTTTCGACGATGGCTTCGTAGAGCCAGTCTTCCTCCAAAAATTCCTCGTACTCGGGATGCCGTACATACGGCAGATGTGCGTGGAGGATGAGTGCGAGGTATCCGTTCGGGGCCATGAAGGAATTTTGAGGCGCGAGGCTAACAGCGCGCCTCCCTCCCGCTAAGTATATTTCAGCACTTCCTCGATCGTCGTCTCGCCGTCGTAGATCGAGCGCAGTCCGTCCTGGCGCAGCGTGGTCATGCCGAGTTCGATCGCTTTTTGTTTCAAGACGACGCCGGGGGCGCGCTGGTTAATCATCTCGCGAATCGGGTCGGTGACATCGAGCAATTCGTAGATGCCTTTGCGGCCTTTGTAGCCGGTCTGGTTGCAGGTGTCGCAGCCTTTGCCGTAGTAGAAACGCTTGTCGCCGATCTCGTGCGGCGAGAGGCCGAGCTGGGTGAGGACGATCTCGGTCGGCTCGTATTCGGTTTTGCAGTTCTTGCAAATTTTTCGGATGAGCCGCTGGCCGAGCACGCCTTCGAGCGAGGCGGAGATGAGAAACGGCTCCACGCCCATGTCCACGAGTCGCGTGACCGCACCGGGCGCGTCGTTCGTGTGCAGCGTGCTGAGCACGAGATGGCCGGTGAGCGAGGCCTGGATGGCGATCTGCGCGGTCTCGAGATCGCGCGTTTCCCCGACCATGATGCGATCGGGATCCTGCCGGAGAAAGGCGCGGAGCACGCGCGCGAAGGTGAGGCCGATGTTGTCGTTGATGGGCACCTGGATGATGCCTTCCATGTCGTATTCCACCGGGTCTTCGGCGGTGAGCACTTTGGTGTCGATCGTGTTGATGCGATTGAGCGCCGCGTAAAGCGTGGTCGTTTTCCCCGAACCCGTCGGCCCCGTCACGATGAAGATGCCGTTCGGCAGTTCGATCGTTTTGCAGATGTAATCGTAGATCGGCTTCGGCATCCCGAGCACTTCGAGATCGAGATTCACCGCCGAGCGATCGAGCACACGGAGCACGACCGATTCGCCATACTGTGTCGGGAGTGTAGAAACGCGGAGATCGACCTGCCGCCCGCCGATGTTCAACTGAATGCGCCCATCCTGCGGCAGTCGGCGCTCGGCGATGTTCAGGTTCGCCATGACTTTCAGGCGCGAGAGCACGGGCATCGCGAGATGGCGCGGCGGCGGCGACATTTCGTAAAGGGCACCATCGACGCGGTAGCGGATTTTGAACTCCGTCTCGAACGGCTCGAAATGAATGTCCGACGCGCGATCCTGAATCGCCTGGTAAATGATGAGATCGACGTAGCGGATGATCGGCGTCGCGTTCGCCTCCGCCTCCAGATTCTTCATGTCGAGCGCGCCGTCGGCCCCGCCGAATTCCACGTCGCCGCCGAGTTGCGCGAGGATTTCATCCATGCTGGCCGCGTCGGTGCCGTAGTATTTCGTGATGAGATCCTCGATCTGCCAAACCGGCGCGACGCAGACTTGGATTTCTTTACCCAGCGCGAAGCGCAGGTCTTCCGGCGTTTGCGCATTCAGCGGATCGCACAGCGCGACCTGGATCGCGCCTTCCTCGACGCCGATGGGAAAGCATTTGTGCAATTGCGCGAGCCCGGCGGGGATCAGCCGCTGGATTTCATTCGGCGGCTCAAAGCCCGTGAGCGTGACGAACGGCGCGCCAAGCGACTCCGCGATGACCTGGAAAAACTGCTCCTCGGTCACGAAGCCGTAATCGACCATGACCTGCACGAGCGACTTGCCGGACTGCATGATCTCCTGACCGATTTCATCGACCTGGCCGTGTTCGACGATTCC
>JAYVRQ010000588.1:0-3799 GCA_043776145.1 Chthoniobacteraceae bacterium | reverse complement strand
GCGTAATGCCGATGCAGTTCATGATTCAATTCTTTCATCCCACCATTACGTGCCCGGCAAACTCCTCAGTCAGCCACTAAATCGCCCGAAGAACCACGGAAAAGGGCACGTAAGCAGTGACTTCGTGGGCCTCGCCCGCAAGCGGCGGCAAAAGGAGGAGCCGGGCTGCACGCACCTCTACTTCACCGGCTGCGCGGGGAATGTCGCCGCGGGCAAATACAATGACGGCTCGCCCGAGGCGCGCGTGCGGCTCACGCAGCGGATTTACGATGGTATCGTCGCTTCCGAGAAAATGCTGCGCGCTGTGCCCATCGAGAACATTTCGTGGAAGACGCACGATATTTTGCCACCGACAAATCCCATCTTCACCGCCGAAAAACTGCGCGAGATGCTCGCGAATCCAAAGAACGTCCCCGCCAACCGCATCCGCCCCGCGATGACGCTTGGATGGATGCAGCGCCTGGAGAGTCGCACACCCATCGTCCTCAGTGCGCTGCATGTGGACGCTATCTCGCTCCTGCACATGCCAGCGGAATGTTTCGTGGAATATCAGCTTCGCGCGCAGCAGATCGCCGCGGGTCGCTTCGTCGCCACCGCTGCATACGGCGATGGTGGTCCATGGTATATCCCCGTGAAGGAGGAATACCCAAATGGCGGCTACGAAGTCACCGCGGCGAACTGCGCCGAAGAGATTGACGCCATCCTCACACGCGGCATGTGCGAACTCCTCGGCTCGTAGCCTGTATTGGCACACGCGCCGTTCCGCGTGGACGCTTCCACAGCATCGCTATATGTATAGAGAGCAATCCCACTCGCATCACATGCATCCCCCTCGCAGAAAATTTGCCGTAATTTGCTTGCTCGGCATTGGCTCACTTTCGGTCGTGCTTTCGGGCACCGTTCGCGCTGCGGATTGGTATGTCGCGCCCGCGGGCGACGACATGGCGGCGGGCTCCATCGAGCATCCGTTTGTATCCATCCAGCGGGCGCAGAAATCCGCCGCGCCCGGCGACACCGTACTCATCCGCGGCGGCACCTATTTGATGAAGGAGTCGCAGATTGCGCATCGTCGGAGCATTTTCGCCTCGATCACTTATCTCGACAAAAGTGGTGCGCAGGGAAAGCCGATCACCTATCGCGCTTTCAAAGCCGAGCGGCCCGTCTTCGACTGTTCGCAGGTGAAACCCGCGGGCATGCGCGTTCACGCCTTCAGCGTCAGGGGGTCGTGGCTGCGGTTGATTGGCATCGAGGTCACCGGTGTGCAGGTGACTGTCAAAAAACACACGCAGTCCATTTGTTTCGAGAGCAATGGCAGCCATAACATTTTCGAGCGCCTCTCGATGCACGACGGGCAGGCCATCGGAATCTACCATGTGCGCGGATCAGATAACCTGTTTCTCAACTGCGACGCATGGAACAACTGGGACAACACTTCCGAGAACGGCAAGGGCGGTAATACCGACGGCTTCGGATGTCATCCCACCGCGGGCAGCACCGGGAATATTTTCCGCGGCTGCCGTGCTTGGTTCAATAGCGACGATGGCTACGATTGCATCGGTGCGCGTGAATCCGTGACTTTTGAAAACTGCTGGGCGCTCTACAATGGCCTCTCGCCAAAGTTCGAGCGCACGGGCGATGGCAATGGCTTCAAGGCTGGCGGCTACGGCAGCGCCGCCGCGAACACTGTGCCGAACCCGATCCCGCGCCATGTGGTCCGTTTCTGCGTCGCGGTGGGAAATAAAAACAGCGGCTTCTACTCGAATCACCACCTCGGCGGCAGCGACTGGACAAACAACACCGCCTACCGAAACGGGATGAATTTCAACATGCTCTGCCGCCTCGCGGATAACGTCACCGACGTGGACGGCTTCGCGCACACGCTGCGAAACAACCTCAGCCACAGCTCGCGCAACGCTCTCGTAAAATGCGACACGTCAAAATGTGCGCTCACGAACAACACATTCACGCTTGGACTTACCCTCACGGGAAAGGACTTCGTGAATCTCGACGAAGCCGAGCTTCTCGGCGCGCGGCAGGCAAATGGAGACCTGCCGACCGTAGGCTGCTTGCGCCCCATCAGAGGAGGCATGGTCACAACCATCGGCGCACTGCGACCCTGAGCGTGAGGGCGCATCAGCTTCGCTGCCTGTTTCGTAACAGGTTAAGCCCTTTACTTCCCGAGTAGAAGAAAAATGCCCGCCGCAACCGCGAGGCCCGGCACCGCGTAGGCAAGCACCCCGAGCGGCAGCGCGGTGAGACCGACGACACCGACGACTATTAGATAGATGGCAAGGAGGAGCATTCCGATGTTCTTTTTCATATTATTCAGGGGTGTATGGTGACTGGAGTTCCGATCTTGCTCGCTGCGAAAAACTGCCGCGCCTTCCACGAAGACATCCTCACGCAGCCGTGGGATGCGGGATACCCCGGCCGGTTCCCCTCATGCAAGCCATAGCCTGGGCTGAACTCTATGAAGTAAGGCATTGACGCGCCGAGGTAGTGCGAGTTCGCAGGCCTCGAGTCCTTCCGCACATCCACGTTTGCTTTTACGATGCGCCCCTCCGCATCCACATATTCGCCGTATAGGCTTGAGCGGTGTGCGATGTCCTTCCGGATCACATGGAAATTCCCCACCGGCGTCGCGTGTCCCTCGCGCCCGGTAGAGATCGATGCCTCGCTTAATGTCACGCCACCCTGCAGCAGCAGCGCACGCTGTTCGCTCAGGTCGATTCGGATAGCCGTTTTTCCGCCAGCCGGGCGGGCCATCTCGCAGCCGGTGAAACCTAATAATGCCGCTAGGAAAATCGGGATGTTGTAAAATATTTTCATATTAGCTGTGGTAAAAATATGCGTCTGCCTTAACCCAAAGTTCATTCCTCCTGAGCCGCGCCGAGCTGGATGCGTACCTGTGGCGAATCATCCGGTGCACACAGGACGAGGCTCGCATCTTGCGCCCGCGTCATGAGGAAAATCACACGGGTCACAGGGAAAAGCCCGCGCCCCCCGATGCTCGGCACTTGGAGTAGGTCGCCTTTCCGCGGGATTACCGCGATGTCTGCGGTGTGAGGAGGCACGTCGGTCGATTCGTGAAAGAGCAACAGAGTTGTCATGGATGGTTGTGGTGCCTCCCACATCGCTCCCGTGGAACGCGAGAGGACATAAAGACATGTGCTAATCGCGCCCCGATCTGTTCCCGGTTGTGTCGCATTTTGCGAGAGTGCAAGTCCCTTCTCCCAAGACTCGGAGAAACTTGCGTGCGCTTCTCAGAATGCATCAGCTCTTGGACAAGGTTGCGCAGACCGAAGTCCGATCATACACAAAAGGCAGGTGCCGTTTCCGGGTTGCTCTATCCAGCGCGCTTGCGAGGCCCTCTTCCGTGGAGGTTCTGAGCGAGCGGCCTTACCAGTTCACCCGCGGAATCCAGTCCGCCGCACTTTTCTTTGAAGTGCAACTCGCCACGATTCGATAATTTCCAACCCGCCCGTCCGGAGCTGTCAGCGAAAAATCCACCGTCTTATAGCTCGGGAAATCCGCGCCCGACCCCCCATCTGCCTGATACCACTTGATCGCTTGGCCCAAGATTTTCGCCGTCTGCCATTCCTGTTTGTGTCCCGGAGTCGGACGTCCCAAATTGTCTTCGTGCCACTCCGGCGGGGTCACCGGTGCCGCCTTGGCCGTTGTGAGTCCGAAGATGAAAAAATAATTCAACGTCTTCCCTTCGCGGAACCTCATCCGGTAGCTCCCGTCGCTGAACGTTGCCACATCCGGACGCCCCCATTGCTGCTCAAAATAGGCCGAA
>JAYVRQ010000587.1:0-3799 GCA_043776145.1 Chthoniobacteraceae bacterium | reverse complement strand
GGAGGAACAGCCGGGACGCGGGCGAGGATGGCGTCCACTTTCTGCCAATCCACGCGGGCGGCGCGCTCGGCGATGGTGGGGCGGTGCGGGGTGTGGTCGAGTGGCACGCTGAACGTGCTGGCGATGAGGGTCGCGCTCGGCGAGGGCGCGGGCTGGCGCGGCGAGGCTGTCGGGCAAGTTGACGTGGAGTGTCATGGCAGAGCGATCATTGGCGGCGAAATCGCGCGGGAGCAAGACCTCGACTCCAAGTCTCGCACCTGACACGCTCTCGAAATGCCTGTCATCACGGCGGTGTGCCACGGCTTGCAGCGGAGCTTGAGATGATCGCAGCGGGGCGGCGGCGAGTCTGGTTGGCGACCTAGCAGCGCGGGCCTCTTTTGAAGTGAAGCACGAGCGCGCACCCGCTCTTCACGCCCCCGGCGTCGGGCGGCGTCGGGCGATCTCGCGGAGGATCTGGACATCGACGCGGTCCTGATCCCGATAGGTGTCCTTCGACACGATGAGCGTGGCGAGATCGAGGTAGGGCACTTCGACGCCGCCGATGGTCGTGCGGAGAGAGGTGGGAAGGGCGTCGGCGTAGCTCACTTTCCAGGCGCGCGTGCTAACATCGACTTCCACTTCATCGGCGATTTTGACGACGACGTTTTCGATGAAGTCCTGCGGTGTGAGTTCCGCGGCGGCGTGGTCTTCGAGTTGGGAAAGTGCGGCGATGACGCGGGCGTGATTTTCCACGTCTTCTGGGATGAGGATGTCCACATCTTCGGTGGTGCGGATGTGTCCGTGAAGGATGGCGGCTTGGGCGCCGACGATAAGATACTGCGCGGCCTGGCCGTTCAGCAGGGCGCAGACGCGGGTCAGCGGATTGGCGGCATCCATGAGGAAGGCGCGGAAGTTACCACAGTCGCGGATTATTCTGCGCGCGACGCCACTGCTCGAATTCCTCCCGAGTCTGCGCTTTGAAAACAAAGCCACGCGGTCTTGGGAACGGGTTCACCTTCTCCAACTGCCTTTGCAAGATGAGCGCCCTTGCCTGGTATTCGGCGGGGCTCGCGGGGCGGCGTCGGCGCTCGCCAACAATCTTGAGGGCGTTCATCCCGGTTGGAGTCGGCCCGGCGGCAGTTGGTGAAAGGGTTGCGTTCAAGGCATGGCGATTTTAACCGCACTCGCGGAGGTCGCGAAGGGAAATGTTTTTCCCGTCGCTCTGTTGCACCTGGCCATGCGGGGACGCAGCCGCTCCTAAGCCACCGCGACCGCGCCGAGCGCCTCGCGCGCGGTGTCGCGCCATTCTTCCACACGATCCGCGAGGCCGATTTCCCCGATGTATTCGTCGTCGATTTTCGCACACGGAGCGCCCGTGCCGTTGTCGGAAATTTCATTTTCAAACACGCTCGCGGCATGGACCGCAGTTAGCGGGCTGAACGCTTTGATGGCGCTGCTGACCGGCACATTGTGCAGCGCGACGGCCTCGACGATCGAGATCGGCAGACCCCAGAGCCCGAGCAGATACGCGCCGACTTCCGCGTGCGTGACGCCGAAGATTTCCCGCTCCGCCTCGAGCATCGGAATCTTCCGCTCCGTCGCGATGCTGACCGCCTGCGCGTATTGATCCGCGAAGCTCGACGCGAGCATCACCTTCCCGATGTCGTGCAGCATCCCGGCGACGTAGGCTTCGTCCTGCTCCTCGCGTCCCGCCTTTTCCATCTTCGCGATTTTTTGCGCGAGCATCCCCGTCGCCATGCTGTGGCCCCACACGCGCTCGATGGAGAAATTTTTGATCTTCATGTGGTCGAAGCAGGTGAAGACATGCAGCGACAGCACCAGCGAGCGCACGCGCCCGACGCCGAGGTATTGCACGGCTTCCATCGCGTTCGACACCTTCCGCGCGATGCCGAAAAACGCGGAGTTCACGAGCTGCAAAATCTTCGCCGTCATCGCGGGATCCTTCGCCACGATCGCGCCGATGGTGTCCACGCCGGCATCGGGCGAATTCAGCGCGTCCATGATGCGGAAGTAGAGCGAGGGCAGGCTCGGCACGCTGTAAAGCTGCGCGACCACAGTGCGCAGTTTTTCATCGAGCATCCAGCCATCGAGCGCGCACACGCGCCAGATGGTGCTCTTGAGCAGCTTGATGTCGAAAGGCTTTGCGATGAACTGGTGCGTCGCGCCGAGGCACTTCGCGATCTGCTCCTGATCCGCGTAGCCGGACATGATGAGCCGCGAGGATTTCGGATACAGCTTCATCACTTCCTGAAAAAGATCGGCCCCGCTCATGCCGGGCATCCGCATGTCGGACACGACGACGTCGAAAGGCTGCTCCTGCATCATTGCGAGGGCTTCCTTCGCACCCGGCGCGAACTGGATGTCCCACTTGTCCTGATCCTGCTCGAAGACAAGGCGGTACATTTCGAGAAGCATGGCTTCATCATCTACAAAAAGAATTCGTTGCTTCATGTCGGCAGTGTTTCGCTAGTTCGATCTCACTGCTGCTAAAGCAAGCGCGGGGCCAACAACGCTCCGACGTCCGCAAACAATCATCGTTTTTTCAAATGAACCTCCCACTGTGTCGTGCAGTTACCCTGCTTTTATCGGTCGGCCTTCTCGCCGATGCGCACGGCAGGCAGACGTTCACTTTGCCGGATGGATTTGAAATCGAGCGCGTGGCGGATGCGCCGCTCGTCGAGCGTCCGATCAATGCGGCGTTCGATGAAGAGGGAAGGCTCTACGTTTCCGACTCGTCCGGCTCGAATGACAAAGTCGAGAAGCAGCTCTGGGAAAAGCCGCATCGCATCGTGCGCCTCGAAGATTCCGACGGCGACGGGCGCTTCGACAAAAGCACCGTCTTCGCCGACCGCATGATGTTTCCCGAAGGCGTGATGTGGCTCGACGGTTCGCTCTACGTCGCCGCGCCGCCGAGCATCTGGAAGCTCACAGACACCGACGGCGATGGCATCGCCGACCGGCGCGAGGAGTGGTTCAAGGGGAAAACGCTCACGGGTTGCGCGAACGATCTGCACGGGCCGTACGCCGGACGCGACGGCTGGATTTACTGGTGCAAAGGCGCGTTCGCCGAGCAGACGTACGACCTGCCGGGCCGCCCCGGCTGGAAGACGCGCGCCGCGCACATCTTCCGCGCGCGTCGCGATGGGAGCGGCCTCGAGCCGGTGATGACCGGCGGCATGGACAATCCGGTGGATGTCGTTTTCACGCCGGAAGGGGAGCGCATTTTCTCCTGCACGTTTTTGCAAAATCCCGGCGGCGGCCTGCGCGACGGACTCATCCACGCGCTTTACGGCGGCGTGTATGGGAAAGTCCACGACGTGCTCGACGGCCATCCGCGCACCGGCGAACTGCTCGCGCCGATGACGCATCTCGGCCCCGCCGCGCCGAGCGGGCTGCATTACTACGAGTCGTCCGCCTTCGGCGAAAACTGGCGCGGCAATCTCTTCGCGTGCTGCTTCAACCTGCACAAAATCTCCCGCCACGAACTCGTCCCGAACGGCGCGACGTTCACCACGCGCGACAGCGATTTTCTCACAAGTGATTCGACGGACTTTCATCCGACCGATGTGATCGAAGACGCCGACGGCTCGCTCATCGTCTGCGACACCGGCGGCTGGTACAAGCTGTGTTGCCCGACTTCGCAACTCGCCAAGCCCGATGTGCTCGGCGCGATTTATCGCGTGCGGAAAAAAGACGCGCCGCCCATCGCGGATGCGCGCGGCTTGAAAATCGAATGGGCAAAACTTTCGCCCGAAGAAATCGTGACGCTGCTCGGCGATGCGCGGCCCGCCGTGCGCGA
>JAYVRQ010000586.1:0-13418 GCA_043776145.1 Chthoniobacteraceae bacterium | reverse complement strand
CGCTTTTGGGGGGCAAGGCGGCGGCACGCCTCTCCGTGTAAATCAGGTATATCGCTTCGGGTTCAATGCCGGAGGGCAGGTTGCAAGCACTGCCATTGGCGACTTAAAAATTAGCGTTTATCAAAAGAGCGCCGTTTCCGGCCCATTGACCAATGTTCCGCCATACGCGACGCTTTCAGTCAACCTTCCCAGGAAAAACACTGCGGCTTGGGATGCGTTCGCTGCGAATGGCTACACTCAGCAGGTGGATTTAGTGCTGTCCGGCCAAACCACCCCCATCCTGAAAACTTCCGTGCAGTATGTCGAAGGTGCGTCGTTAACCGATCAATGGGGTTCGACTGTGCAGGCTCCTTTGCTCCTATCCCACACGGCGACCACCGATCAATATTATTACAAAATCGAGTATGCGGGGGTAATTCAAAAGCAAAACGGCTCCAATCCCAACATATGGATGGCGGTGACTGATTCTCAAAATCCGCTGGCAACGCCAGCATACTCCATTGGTTACACGCTCGATTTTGAACAACTTCCGGCGTGGACTTCGACATTCATCCCGTCGCCACATTTTGAAGGAGAACCGGCGCCGCCCGCATACGCAGGCAAGTCGGTGGCGGAATTGTTGAATGTTTCGGCCCCGTTCTCTGGCTCGCCAACATTGGCTCCGGCTGCCTGTCTGGCCCTCAACCAAAGCCCGGAGCTGCGCACGCATCCGATTTTAGACCGCCTGGTGAGCGACCTGAAAAGCGATCCGATTGCGCTGGCAAACTATGTGTTCAATGAGATCGAGTTGACCGACGCACTCAGTTACAATGAAAACGGCAATGTATCGGAAAAATCCCTCAACCAGGGGGGCGTCAACCGAAGCGCACTGGCGACGTTACAGGAAGGACAGGGTTCACCGTGGGAGCAATGCGCGCTACTGGTGTATTTGCTGCGCAAGTCCAGCATTCCGGCTGTTTACATGGAACCGGAGCACAACAAGCTGCAGATGTTTGACGCCAGGATGAGCACCTTGCTGAAAATGCAAATCAAGGGGGCGCTGGATTACAAGGGAAGTCCGTATGGTGCCGCGGACCCTTCGCAGCCGACGCTGATACCGGTGAACTACCCGTGGGTTGCCGCTTACGTTCCCGATTCGGCGAATCCGGGGCAGAGCAAGTGGGTGCATCTTTATCCGTGGCTGAAAGATACCGAGATTATCGAAGGTCAAAATCTCTACGATTATCTTCCCGCAGGCTACAACAGCGGGCTTTTGTGGGCAGAACAGTATTTGAACCGCGATGCACAGATTTTCCCATCCGACGTGGATGCTTTCAAGCAAGGTTCGGACAGCAGCGGTTTCGTAGCGATTGAGGCGGAACACTACGCCAACAAGGTGGATCAGGGTGGAAATAGCTGGGTGTTGACGAGCCCCGCTGGCAGCTCCGGGGGGCAGGCAATGAGTGCCGATCCCAATATCGGACGCAGTGTGGATACGGGCTATTCCAGCGGAAGCCCCCGACTGGACTACAAGGTGAATTTCACGAAAACAGGGACGCACTATGTCTGGTTGCGCGCCTCGGGAACCGGCACGGGAGACCGGACGGCACATGTCGGACTTGACGGCGCGGCAGTCAGCACGGCGGATCGTATCTCGGGTTTTACGGCCAGTTTAGGGTGGTCCCGAAGCACATCGGACGGGCCGGTTGCGACCATCAGCGTGGCTGCGGTGGGCGTGCATACGATTAACGTGTGGATGCGCGAGGATGGATTTGTTCTCGATAAGTTGCTCCTGACGACCGACTCGGCCTACTCCCCGACAAGCAACGGCCCGACGGAGAGCGTGCAAGCCAGCCTGCTCGATGACACGCCGTCCGTCCTGTTTCCAAAGTTTGTCGCGCAGTCCCTTTTGACGAGCGCGCCGGGGATTTCGATCGATGACATTGGAACGAAAGTACGCAACCGCCGGAATTACCGCCTGCGTTGGGAGGATTTCCCCGCGCCATTCAAAGTCGAGGGCAACCCAACGACGACGGAGAGCCTGAAAAACAAGACGAACATCTTTGATACGGTCAACATTCAGGTATTCAGCAATGCGAATCCCACCAAGCAGGTGATGACCGGCGACTTGCGGATGCTTGACCTGCATAATCGGAAATTATTGGTGCGATACGACAATACGGCGGCTACTCTCAACTTATTCCTCGCGCCTTATTATTCGGATGTTTCTGGACAGGGCACATTCGCAGTGGGAGCGAATCCGGACCCGGACTTGTTGAAAAAGCAGGTTGCAGTTCAGGCTCTTGATGCCAGTGACGATGCGCTGACAGTCCGAGTCATTCATAAACGGAACCGCCGCCTGCCAACGAACTTCGCGCTGCCAGAGCATTGGGCTTCGTTTCTCGGGGTTACCGCCGCCCTTCAATTCAGCAATGACCGTCCATTGCGCAAAGGGGATCTGGCGGCAATCTGCCTGAATGTCGGGCGAGTGACGCCGAAGATGCTTCGTCCGCACGCCGAAGAATACTGGCAGATGGAAAGGACGCTGGCGGCCAATCCGGCAGCGACAATTGACACCGAGATATCGCAGGGCACCTCCGCGTATTTGATGGGTATGGCCTATTATCAGCGGGTGAACCGCTTCAAAGAGCAGTGTGAACGGCTGCACAAGACCAGTCTGGTGTCGTTTTACGCTGTGGGTCTGTCGAAACTTTCGCCAAAGCGTGTCAACGGAGCTTTGGCGGCTGGAATACTCGAAATGACGCAGCCGAGCGTGGACATGTTCTTTTACAAGGCCGCGCATGCCTCCAACGGCACTTTACATGGTGATTCGGGAAACCTTTTCACACCGGGCACCAAGGATTTTTGGCCGATCTTCATCACTAATGTTTCTGCGCAAGAGCATCAAATCATCAACGGCTATTACAAGGATGCCGCGGCGATTTCGACAGTTCGGCTGTTAAGCCGGGCAAAGGATACGGCCTCGGCGGGGATACTAAATTTGACGAAGGCAAACTATGCTGCCCAGGGGAATACCGTATATGCAGGCACACCGGTCAATATTACGTGGACCAATCTTGTGGGTACGACGGCGACGTATCCCGGTGCGGGGAGCCAGTTGCAGAAGACAGCGGCGGGGGACGCGTGGAACAGTGCCGATGCCATCGGCGCGAACGTACTGACGGGAGATGGCTACGTGCAATTCCGATTTGGTCAGACGAACAAGCATGTGATGGCGGCACTCAGCAGTCCATCGAACCCGGACCGCAGTTACACGTCCCTGTCTTACGCCATCTATGGAGCGGCGAATGGGACCATTCAAATCTACGAGTCTGGAGTTTTGCGCGGCACCTTTCCCGCGTACACCACTGCGGACGTGTTCAAGATCGAGCGCACCGGGACGACGGTGCGCTATTTCAAGAATGACGCAGTTTTCTATCCCTCCACGGTGGCGAGCAGTGGCGCATTGATCGTTGATACTTCCTTTTTCACCAGCGGGGCTTCGCTGACGAGTTGCCAATACGGCGAATCCAAGAAGCTGCAGGATTGGGATGCGAACATGTGGAGCGGGGCCGCGGGTGGGCCTAGTGTGGCGGGAGCATTCGCGGGGGTGGATGCGGACTATATCCAGGTGTTCATGACGCCCGGACCGATGAGCAGCACGACCGGAGCGTATCGGGGAATGGGGGCGATGATCTACGGGCGGGATCAGCTCTCGGCACTTATTAGCGCGAATCTGGCACCGACTAACGGGGGCTTTGGAAACTATCTCCCATTTTCTTATACGACCAACCTGCCCAGCCTTTCGCTGGGACTGGATGCTTTTAACAATTACTCTTTGAGCTATTTCGCGCCGACAGTTTCCGCGCCGATTCTTGCGCCATCCCTCTTCTCGCCGGCCAGCACGTCGAATCTCCTCACCTTCGCGACCAGCAATTCGCTGACGTACAGCAGTTCGCAGGTGCAGTGGACGAGCAAGGTGAGTGAGGCGCTGGGGACGGCGAATAATTTTGCGACCTCGCTCACGACTTCTCAAAACAACGGGTTCTTTGGCACTCTCTCCACTTTTGTGAACAACACGATGGAGTTTGTGGCCGATCCGGTCAACGTCGTGACGGGCGAATTTTACACGGACACGACGGATCTGCGGTTGAACGGGCCGATGCCGCTGGAAATCCGGCGCAACTACTCGAGCCAGAACGTCGGTGACAATGAGTTCGGCTACGGGTGGAAGATGAACTACACGCCGTTTCTTGTGCTCAACAGTGACGCTTCGCTGATCTATGCGGCGGAACCTGAAGGCTCCGTGATCGCGTATCGTCGGCAAGCCAACCCGAACCAATGGCTGCCCACGGCGGCGGACAACCTGCGCTACAGCAACGTCAACCACGGGACGGCTGGAGGGACGAGCAATCTGCTCAATGCGCAGCTCGTCAAATCCACGGCGGGTGCGGACACATTCTACACGCTGACCGGGCCGGATGGCTCCATCCGCACCTTCAAGGTGCAAAATTTTCCCATCGGCGGCCTGACGCGCTCACGGCCTTATCTTACCAAATGGCAGGATCACGCAGGCAATTTTTATGTGTTCACGTATGGGACGGATTCCGCACAGACGGACTACGGCGAACTGCGGCGCATTGACGCCACGAACGGGAATTTCATCGGATTCCAATACGATACCTTCGGGCACATCGTCGAGGCTTACACGGGCGACGGACGGCGGCTCACTTACGAGTATGATTCCTTTGGCGACCTGATCAAGGTGACGCTGCCGGACGCCTCGGAGTGGAGCTATGAGTATGAGAAGGAGACGACCGTGGTGAATGGAAAGAACACGGTTTCCTCCAAGCATCTGCTGATTCGGGAAATCAAACCCGGCGGGCGCATTTTGGAGAACACCTATGATTCCAGCCGCCGTGTGACACTGCAAAAGGCGACGGCGGGGCAGGACATGGTGCCGGTGGTGAACGCCACCTTCGACTACTCGGTGGCAAACAAGACCAAGTTGTTTGACGCCTACAACCGGGAAACCGACTACGAGTATAATGCGAGCAAGCTGGTGACCAAGGTGACTGATCCGGTCGGGTTCACGACGACAGACTGGTATGATGTCACGGATGTCCCGACGGGGGCTTATAACCGGGCGATCAAAAAAGAGACGGACAAGCGCGGCTTCATCACCGAATATAAGTATGACGGTTCCGGGAACCTGATTGAAAGCAAGACAACGGGTGATGTGACGGGCGACGGGGTGTCGGAGACGTTCACCACCGCGTCGGCGGCGTACAATGCCCGGAATCTGCCGACAGTGATCAAAGATGCGGCGAATAACAGCACGGCTTATTTTTACGATAATGCGACCGATCTTTATCTTCCGACACGGATGCAAAAGCTGAATGGAGGGACGCTGGCCGGGGGGATTCTGACGGGTGCGACACTGATCAGGGAAGACCGTTTAGACTTTTACGGTGTGCCAGCGACCCCTGTGGCAAATGTCACAAGTGCCACGGGCTTTGATGCGTTTAGCAAAGGATTGCTGCAACGGAAGACCGTGGCGTTTGGGCCGGGGGCGGCAATCGTGGAATGGAGCCACAATGCCACGGGGTTTGCTGTGAACCGGACGGCCTACACGGGGACGGGCGATCCGAATGTGGTGACGGGCTTTGTGCCGAATCTTCGCGGGGAGGTGGTGGAGCAAAGCGATGCGCTTGGGCGGAAAGCGGAATATTTCTACGATGCGATGGGGCGGCGGACGGGGGTGGAGTATCGGGAGGAGGGAGTGCTTGCAGGCTGGAACTACGATTACTACAACGGCAATGGGGAGGTGGAGTGGAGCGACGGGCCGCGTTACGATCCCGAGGATTACACCTGGCGCAAATACGACGGGGCGGGTCGCCGCTCGGAGGAGATTCGCTGGCGATCGCAGGCGAAGGCGGACGGCAGCGGAGTGGAAGCGCCGGTGGGAGACGCGCTGACGGGCACGAGCTTTTTCAAATACGACCTGTTCAACAATCTGGTGGAGACGCGCGACGCGAGGGGAAACTCGGTGGCGATGGGCTACGATGGGATCGGGCGGCTTTTGCAGCGGGATTACTATGAGGGGTACGTGGGCGCGGGCGGGACGCTGAAGGCGGGCGAGTCCTTCCAATACGAGCCGGGCGGGGAGGTGAGCCAGCACACCGGGGTGCTCGGCGGGGTGACCTATCTCTACTATGCGGCCAATGGCCGGATGAAGAAGCGGGTGAACGCGGACGGTTCGGCGGAGGAGTGGCGCTATTCCAATGACGGGCGCATTGTGCGGGAAATCCTACGCAACGGGAGCTATTGGGAGACGACTTACGATGATGTGGGCCTGACGGTGACGCGGCGGCTGAAGACGGCTGGCGGCGCGGTGCTCAAGACGCAGGTGAAGAGCTGCGACCGGCGGGGCAACTGCATCTCGGAGACGGTGGACGGGTTCACTTTCACCAAGACCTATGACGGCCTCGACCGGCCCAAGACGGTGACGGGGCCGGTGGCGACGGCGACGAGCGCGCAGCAAGCGACGACTTACACCTATGATGCGAGCGGGAAGGTGTTGACGGTCACCAACGCGGCCGGCGAAAGCACGGTGACGACGAGCGATGTGCTGGGACGCCCGGTGCTGGTGCAGGTGAAGAACGCGGGCGGGACGGTGGTGCGGCAGACCGGCTATGCCTACTCACCGGATCATCACAAGGTGACGGTGACGGAGGGCACGGGGGCGGGGGCGATTGTCACGCAGTCGTGGACGGACACGTTTGGCAGCCCGATCCTAAACAAGAAGGCGGACGGGACGAATGAATACTTCTTTTACGACAACGGCGGGCTGCTCACGGACTACTTCGACCGGGCGCTGCGGGATGCGTTTTATGTGCGGAACTGGCGGGGAGATGTGACGCAGGAAGTGCGCGACATCCTGCAGACAAACACGGGAGTGAGCGTCGGGCCTGTGATCAACTATGTGCGGGATGTGGCGGGGAACATTCTCCAGCGGAACATGCCGGGTGGGCTGAGCGAGCAGGCGTTGTTTGACAATGCCGGGCGGATGACGCTGAGCAAACTAATGCAGGGTGGCAGCACCACGCGCCTGGTGAACTATGCCTACTACCCGGCGGGCAACGCATGGGCGGGCCTGCTGAACACGGCGGGCGATGCGCGCGGAATCTTGGCGACTTACAGCTATGATGCGGCGTTGCGGGTGGCGGGCGTCGCGGAGACTGGCACGGATGCGGTGAGCCGGACGCTAGGATACAATGAGCGCGACATGGCGACTTCGGTGGCCGAGACCAGCTCGAACGGGACGACGCAGGTGACGAGGACGTTTGACGGCTATGGGGGACTAGGCACCGAGAGCGTGAGTGTGGGCGGGACGGTGCAATCTTCGCTCACACAGTATTTCGACGCGGCGGGGAGAAGGTGGAAGGTATCGGGCGCGGGTGCGGACCGGACGTTTGGTTATCGCGCAGATGGCCTGATGACGGGTGTGGGGATGAATGGCAATACTTACTCAGTGAGTTATGCGGACAATGGGTTGCTCACAGGTCGCAGTAACCCATTCCGAAGTGTGACAGTGCAAAGCAGAGACAGCCTTGGACGGATGACGGATCTCAGAACCAGTGTCGGCGGGGTGCTGGCGCTGAAGGAGACGGTGCCGCAATGGTGGGCGGCGGACAAAGTTTTCGGGGTCTATTCGACGCGCGCCGGGACGGGCGCATGGAATGAGAGCCGGGACTACCGATATGACAGCAGCGGGCGGCTGGTGCGGGAGGACTTCAATCCGATTCCGGGTTATGCGGAAGACGGTAACAAATATTACTACGATGGCAGCAGCACTTATGGCGCGACAGGCGGCGTGGGAGTCCGCACGAAGACCTACCGCGAGAGCGATCTGATGGCCGTGCATGAGGTGCCGGGCGTGGCGACTTATGCGCGGGTGCTCAGTGAGAATGTGGGCGGCAGCCAGCCGCGCAGCGTGCCGTTGGCGGGTGCTGCCTTGGGCGCAGCTTCGGTGAAGCTGACGCTGGACGGGCGCGATGTTTCGCCAGTGGCGTTCCCCGGCTGGCAGGATGCGCAAGGCCAGTGGTCGGCGAGCGCGAACTTAGCGCCGGGCAACCATTCCCTCACGGCGACGGCGACGCATCCGAGCGGATGGGTGGCACCGGCGGCGAACAGCTTTTTTCAGATGCAGGCGCGAGCGGAGACGGTGACGGATGGCTATGATGGGATGGGCAATGTGTCGTCGCGCGTGTGGAGCCTCGGCAAAGCGCAGGCGCTGACTTGGGATGGCAATGGCAGGCTCATCAAAGTGGTGCAGACGGGAGTGACGCCTTTTGTGTGGACGGCGATTTACGACGGGCTGAACCGGCGGGTGAAGACCACTTACACGCCGAGTGGTGGCGCGACGGTGACAACGAACTCGGTCTTCGATCCGCAGGTAGAGTTTCTGGAGTTGGGCCTGGCGATCAATGGCGCGTGGAATTGGAAGGTGTATGGGCCGGATTTGAGCGGGAGCTATGGCGGCTTGCAGGGCTTGGGCGGATTGGAGTCGGTCGTCGGCAGCGATGGCATCACGCGCGGGATCGTGAATGATTGGTTTGGCAATGCGGCGGGCTATGTCGCCGCACCTAATGCCGCGATGACGTGGAGCAGCGCGCAGTTCCTCGCGTGGGGGCCTGCGCCCGGTTGGGGCACGGCACCGCTCGATGGCACCAAGCCGCTGCACCAGCTCCTCGGCTATCGCGGGCTGACGCTCGATCCGCCGGGCTACGTCCACATGGGCCTGCGCGACTATGCGCCCGAAGCAGGCCGCTGGCTGTCGCCGGATTCGATGGGGCACGGGGCGAGCATGAGCCTGTATGACTATTGCGGGAACGACCCGCTGAATGTCTTCGACATGGATGGGAGGTTCGGGAAGGCGGTGGACATTTACAACAGATCCTATGGAATGACATCGGCTGCGCGCGCTGGCACTTCACTCGGGCCAACACCAGGCGACGTGTACAGCAGCATGGGAGATTTTTACAAGTTGAACCAAGGGGTGCTCGGCAACCGGAATAACTATACCGAGAATCAATTCCAAATGGCATTGGGCATGGTTCAAGGAAATGCCAAAGCCAACTGGGAGGCCATCCGACCTCAAGTCGAACAAGAAGCTCAGGCATATGGTGCGTTCAACAGCAATCCGCTCAATGCGGTGAGGATAGCCGGCGCAGAGCTGGGCACGGGGGCGGTCAACGGCATGCTGAACGTGCTGGGCGGGGATGTGTCGTGGGGCATCGGGTTCAATCCGCAGTCGAGCAAGGTGGAGTTCAGCGCGGACATCCATCAAGCCACACCGGGGCAGCAGGCGCTGGGTGCAGCTTTCTTGCTTCTGCCGGGGTTGATAGAGGCGAGGGGAGGAATTCAATATGGAGCTTTGGATTCTCTCGGGCGACCAACCGGTGTTACGGCGACAATAACGAGAGATATGATTTTGACAGGAACGCCCCCCTCGCAGTACATAGTACCTCCGGGCTTCAAAGGAGGAGCGGCCAATCAAGGAAGAGGTCATTTGCTTGGTGCCCAACTTGGCGGCTCGGGAACCGAAGTTCGTAACCTTGTAACGCTTACTCAGAATCCCACGAATAGCCCGATTATGCGAGGATTTGAGCAACAGATTCGCAAAGCTGTCGAGGGAGGCCAAGTCTTTCAAGGAGGCTTTACGCCTATTTACATAGGCAATAACTTGGTTCCAAGAGGCATTACCATTATGGGTCAAGGAACAGGTGGATTTAATATTGGAGTAAGTATATTAAACCCTGCAGGATTGTGACACCATGAGCCTTGAACAATTGGAAAATATTTTTCCTCCACCAGATATACCTTTAGAACTTCCTACGCCGGAACAGTGGCGGTTTGTGGAGGCGAGCATCGGTCGCCTTCCGAATGACTACCATAGATTTATTAATAAATATGGCACATGTGCGATAGACTCATTCATTTGGATATTCAATCCAGCCTCAAAAAATCCAAATCTTAATTTGGCTAATCAAATTGAACGGCAATTAGGCGTTCTCAAAGATATTAACGAGAGTGGGCTTGAGCCGAACATACCTTTGTTTCCAGAACCCACCGGTGTTCTGCCTTTTGGAATCACCGACAATGGGGATGTTCTACTGTGGGAAACTAATAAGTATTCCGATACTTGGACTGTCTCTGTCCTGCCCTCTAGGAGTTCACCGCTAATTAAATTCTCGATGGACATGACAAATTTTTTGGCTGCGATCTGTGAGAAGCGTATTCATTGTCAGGCTTTCCCGATAGATTTCCCAAGTGCGCAACCAAGAATAATCCAGCCATAACAATGTTGTGGCGCGGAGAGCGGATTGCTGTTGGGTCTTTGCCCAAGCCTCGGGCAATAGATGTAGCCAATCGCTGTTAGATAGCAACTATGGCAAAAACGCTGGTTGCGATAATGTATTTTATCACTACTAAAGCAATGCGGCCCGCAAATGCGCAAATGTGGGCAGTCGCATTCGCACAAATGCAGGTAATCGCACTTCTGCAAATGAGAGCTTGTACACTTCCGCAAATGCTGCTATACTAAAATCTAAGTAACCAAGCCCCGGAGGGAAAATGGGACGGTTGACGATAGAGATTCCCGATACCACGCATCATCTTCTTAAGATGATGGCGGTAAATCGCGGCGTGACAATCCGGCAATATATTCTCGAAAGAATAATGCCGGATTTGCAATCATCAGCGAAGGACGAGCCTTCACTTGCTGATTTAGCGGCGGCATGGGAGCAGCGCCGAAAGGATTTCAAATTGGAGCGTGGTGATCGCAGTTTGCGGGAAATGATCCATGAAGGCCACAAGTGGTAATTGCTTCTGAATTCATTCTGGACGCATCGGTAACTGTTCCGTGGGTTTTTCGTGACGAGAAGTGCGCTGTGGCTGATCGTGCTTGGAAAGCGCTGGTGAACGGCCCGGCGGTTGCACACGTCCCTGGAATTTGGCCGATGGAAACCGTTAATGTTCCGCTACTCGGTCCCAAGCGAAGCGACAGGCCCAAACCGGCAAGAGCGGATGTTGACATGTTTTTTTCAATTCTCCGCAAGTTGCCGGTGCGCGTCCACTATCAAAGCCTTGATCTCTTTCTGGATCAGGCCGTACCCCTGATGAGGCAATATGCGAAATTGACTTGCTACGATGCCGCCTACGTTCTCTTGGCGAAGGGTATGCAACTTCCGCTCGTGACGAACGATGACCTCATGGCGAAGGTTGCTGCCGGTGAGGGCGTGGAAGTAATTGCATGAACGCTAGAACTGAAACTTACGAATGCGTTTTGCTGGCGAACAATCGCATCACGCTCTCAAAGGAATTCTGCGATGCCCTGGGCTGGGCTCCCGGCACAAAGTTGTGTCAATGGATTGAGAATGGGCGTATTTACATTAAAGAATGGATTGAGCCGGAGTGCCGCGAGTGACGGAAACCATCCTGCAACCGGCAAGGTTTTCCGAAGGCCGACTGCTCACCGCAGCCGAGTTTCAAACATTGGCGGATGTGCCCCCGGAGGTAGAATGGTTTGCGAATATCGAAAATCGGAACACGCGCCGGGCGTATCAAAATGACGTAAAGCAGTTCATGAGGTTTGCCGGCATTGTGAGGACGGATGAGTTTCGCATCGTGAAGCGGGCGCATCTGATTGCGTGGAGGAAGGAGCTGGAAGGACGAGCGCTTGAGCCCTCGACGATTCGTCGGAAGCTCTCGGCTGTGGCCTCTCTATACGACCACCTGTGCGAAGCGAACGCGGTGCCATATAATCCTGCCGATGGCGTGAGGCGTCCTTCGATGGGAGCCAATGAGGGGAAATCTCCGGCGCTTGGGGATCAACAGGCGAAAGAGTTGCTGGAGGCACCTTCACGCACAACCGCGAAAGGGCTGCGTGATCGGGCGATTCTTTCAGTGCTGCTGTTCCACGGACTGCGCCGGGCGGAACTGTGCGGGCTGGCCGTCGGGGACGTGCAACTGCGCCGGGGCGTTCCGCATTTTCGGGTGATGGGGAAAGGTGGCAAGATCCGCTTCATTCCAATCCATTCGCAGACACTTGAACGGATCACCGATTACCTCGAATCGGGCGGTCACGCGATGGAGTTGGACGGGCCGCTGTTTCGCCCTGCCCGTGCCGTGGGGCATGTGCCGCGGGCGCTCTCTGGCGGCGGCGTATGGAAAGACGTGGTGAAAAAATATGCGCGGAAGGTCGGGATTGAGCCGTCGTCCATCACGGTTCACGGGCTTCGAGCCACGGCAGCAACCAACGCGCTCGAACATGAGGCCGACATCGCCAAGGTTCAGGAATGGCTCGGGCACGCGAGCATTTCGACGACGCGGCTGTATGACCGGCGCAAGATGCGCCCGGAAGATTCACCCACGTTCAAAGTGAGCTATTGAGTATGGCCCTCAAATTGGACGATTGCGGGCGAAGCATTCGCGAGGTATTTTATAGTTATGGACGGTGAGAAAAAGCGTTTGGCTAAATCGATCGCGCTCGCATGTGTCCGCAACACGTTCCTGGAAGAATTGCACTCCGGGTTGGTGCCGCAATCGGAGGCCGGGGATTATACTGACGTAAAGCTGTCCACTCCGTCTCGCGAAATTCCCTGGAACCAGCTATCGCGCATCAGCGACGACGAAATACGTCAACTTATGAGGGAGGTCGTGGACAAGATTTACACGGTTCTGATGAAAATGGAAAATCCCGGTTTCCTTGAAGCGCTGAACAACTGGGGTGACAGGCATACAAGCGCATGGGACGAGCCAGAGCTTCGGCCTAATTTCATAATTCGTGAAAAATAAGCCTGAAAATGGAAGCCATGTCCGCAGTGCTCACATTTTTTTGAAATGACGAAATACCTGTGCCAATTCGGGCAACTTTCATAAAACTGTAACAATCCGCCTGTATAGTGTGGGGAGGGTGGACAGATGGCGGATAGGGACAGTGATCTAAAGTTCGATGAGATGGAGCGGGATAATCTGCAGAAGATCATCTCTGCCGTAGAAGCAGCCATAGCTGCTTCTACCCCGGCTAGCTGGGGTGCGCTCGAACGCGCATTGCACGACGCCAGAGGGCGCGTGGTAGGTCTCGAAAAGAAAATCAAGGACTCACATGCCGAACACGAAGTCCAAACCCGCGAACAGGCGGCGGTCGCGATGGCGAGGGCAGAACAAGAGACGAAACTGAACGCGGAGGAAAAGCAGACCTTCGCCGGGTTTTTGCAGAAGGATTTTTTCACGAAGCGCGACTTTGGCTCGCTGGAATCCTTTTACGCGAAAACCTGGGGTCGGCTCAGTGAGAGCGGAAAAGATGAAATGTCGCACCGCATTTGGGAAGGCATCCGCCGTGACGAATACAAATTCACAGACCTGCCGAAAAC